>JALUKO010000238.1 GCA_027056525.1 Helicobacteraceae bacterium
CAACACCAAATATCATCACACAAGAGGATGAAGCGATCAGTGTAGTGGAGCGTTTACTTGAAGAGTCAATAAATATACGCCTCAATGCTGATATGCCTATCGCCTCTTTGCTCTCAGGGGGTATCGACTCTGCCACCATTAACTACTTTGCAAAGAAGAACTCCATAGAACTTCCAAGCTACACCATAGGCTATGAGGGCTTTGAGAAGTATGATGAGAGAGAGAATGCACACGAGAGTGCCCAACTCTTAGGCATCAAAAACACTCAGATTCAGATCAACCAAAAAAGTTTTTTACAAGCGAGTGAACACGTTTTTAACACCCTTGATGAACCGCTTAACGACCCCGCTGCCATACCGCTGTACCTTTTGTTTGAGCAGATCAAAAAAGATGGCTACAAAGTGGTTATGAGCGGAGAGGGGAGCGATGAACTGTTTTTGGGATACCGGCAGTACTTTGAATATCTTGATATTGAAAAGGCCGCTGTTTTAGGGCATAAAAATTGGCTCAAAAAATATTTTCGTTCCAATTTTTCAATGAACCGCGAGTGGGAATGGTATAAACGTATTTTTGATGACACGCTGCTCTTTCGCACCTCCGGAGAAAAATTTACAGACCTGCAAAAAAACAGGCTTTTACGCAAAAACATCAAAGACAATGACTCGCTGAAGTACTTAGCCCCCTACAGAGAGCGTTTTGAGAGTTCACCACATAGCGATCACCCTTTATGGTACAGCTATATCGATCTAAATCTTTTTCAGGCTGAGCATTTTTTAACAAAACTTGACCGTGTAAGCATGGCACACTCCATAGAATCACGCACACCCTTTTTGGATCATGAACTTGCCGGCAAGGTGTTTTCCATATCACCCCAACTTCGATACAATGAGGGTGTTACAAAATCACTTCTGAAAAAAATAATGGCACCTCACCTTGATGAGAGGATACTCAAAAGAAAGAAAAAAGGTTTTTCCAACCCCTATATGGAGTACCTTGTAAACTCACAAAGGATCACACTCATCGAAGAGGTGAACCGACAAACGGGAATGTTTAAAGAACAAGAGCTTGCCGAGTATGTGCAGCGAGCAAAAAGCGGCAACTTTAAACAGCATCTTTGGGGGCTGTATGTGCTGAGTGTCTGGCTTAAAAAATGGATGTTATAACAAAGGAAACATATGTTTGAAAATATCTTTAATATCATCGCTTCTATCGGTTTTATAAGCGTGATGCTCTGGTTTATTTTGGGTGCAAAAAACTCTGTAAATCTCAATAACTACTCTGAAAAAGAGCTCAAAAAAAAGAAGAAAAATAAAGAAGAAGAAAAAGATTAAACGATTTTTCTCGCACTCAAAAAAAGGTAATCTTTCCCGGTGATAACAACTCTGTACTTTTTTTGCTGCAGATACTTTTTACAGAAGTGAATATCTTTAAGAACAAGAGAAAGCTCTGAGAATGGGTAGTTGGGTGCTTTGGCGCCATAGATCATCTCACCGTCTATCCAGCGACAGTTTGGAAACCCAAGCACTACTGCCCCGCCAGACTCAAGATGGTTTTGGTACAACCCCATAAAAGTTTTGTTAAACTCTATGTTGCTACTTTGCAAGGTTCCAATAGATACCAAAAGATCAAATCTGCCTACATTGTACTCGTGGAGTTTGTTGATGTCAGCACACAAAAACGCTACATTATTATCTTGTGCAAACTCTTTTTTTGCATATGCTATGGCAGATGCCGAATAATCAATACCGACAAACTCTTTTTGACTCCAAAGTTCATCACCGAGCATCCCCTTGATAACGCCAAATTCATCACCCTTGTTGATGCCAAGGTTGACAACCCTCTCACGCTTCTCAACACCTACAAACTCCAAAGCTTTTTGGAAGTGATACAAAAAGCTAAACTGCGCCGTCTTCTCAATACGAAAAAACTCACTCGCTACACCATACTTCTCAGTTGAGCTTTGCATATGATGAAAAGAGTTGTTTTGTCTTAGCTTCTCAAAACGAAAAAGAACGACTCCCTCTTCATCCACCCTAGGCGTTAGTAAACGCATAAAAAAAAGCTGCGCAAGATCAACTAAGGCTTTATACCCTATCTTCTCAACATCCGTTTCTAAAAGTTCAAATGACACTATCTCACCCTCACTTAACTTTTGCTTTTCAAAGAAGGAGAGTAAAACAGAAGCGCTTGCATTTTCGCACAGAAGAGACATAGATATCCTTGCATTAGAGTGTTATAATTATATTGTAAAAATGGTTCAAAAAAAGCACATTGCATAAAGTTGACTAAAGACACAATATTTGGCACCATAACGAAACCAAAACAAGGAAAACAGATGAACACAATAACTATATGGCATAATCCTCGCTGTTCCAAATCTCGTGAGGCTTTACAGATCTTACAAGAGAACAACTCCAAGATAGAGGTTGTCAAGTACCTCCAAAGCAACCCTTCCAAAAAAGAGATACAAGAGATTTTAAGTAAGCTTGACCTTTCTGCACGGGAGCTCATGAGAAAGAAAGAAGATATTTACAAAGAGCTCAACCTCAAAGATGAGCTTGATGAAGAAAAACTCATAGAAGCTATGGTGGAGTACCCAAAACTTATAGAGCGACCTGTACTTATCAAAGGGGACAAAGCGATCATCGGCAGACCCACTTCTAAAATCGCAGAGTTTCTCAGCTAATATTTTTGA
>JALUKO010000239.1 GCA_027056525.1 Helicobacteraceae bacterium
GATTTTAAAAGCCCTTTTTCAATGATGACAGAAAGCAGTGTCACATCCATATTTCCACCACTGAGCACGACAGCAACATTTTTCCCTTTTAAGCTGTCAAGTTTATGATGCAGTAGTGCAGCGACACCAACAGCACCTGCACCCTCTACAACAAGCTTTTGCTTTTCTAATAGGTATAAAATTGCACTTGCTATCTCTTCGTCATCAACACTTAAAACATCATCGACATTTTTCAGTGCATACTCCAAAGTTATCGGTGAAGTATCCCGCACAGCAATTCCATCAGCAATAGTACGCACACTTTTTGAATCTATGGGCTTTTTTAGCTCATACGATTCTCTAAATGCAGGGGCACCACTTGCACTCACACCGATGACTTTTATGTTAGGATTTGTCTCTTTTAAAGCAGTAGCAATCCCCGCAATAAGTCCGCCTCCGCCGATAGGAATAATAACCGCATCGAGCTCTTGGCATTTATTCAGTATCTCAAGCCCAATAGTACCCTGTCCGGCGATAACAGCTTCATCTTCAAAGGGATGCACAAAAGTAAGTTTGTTCTTTTCTCCATATTCCCGTGCATAAGCATAGGCTTCATCATAATTACTACCTGCAAGGATTACCTCTGCACCATAATGCTTCACACCATTTACTTTTGTCAGCGGTGTAGATTCGGGCATAATGATGACGGCTTTAATGTCTAAGAGCTGTGCTGAGAGTGCGACTCCCTGTGCATGATTTCCGGCACTTGCAGCCACAACACCGCATTTGGCTTGCTCCGGCGTGAGAGAGGCCATTTTATTGTATGCCCCTCTTATTTTAAAAGCACCGGTGATCTGCAAGTTCTCTTTTTTTAAGTAGACATTGACATCACTTATTTCACTTAAGTATGGAGCGTAGGCAAGCGGTGTCTCAACAACGACACCCTCTATACGTTTTTTTGCTTCTTGTATCTGTTCTAAATGCAACAAGAACGCGACCTATGCATACAGATTGCGATGGTCAACCATAGCACACTGATTTTGTACGACTTTCATTCCTGCATTTTTCGCTTTTTCTGCCGCTTCATTATTTACAATGCCCTGCTGCGCCCAAAATACTTTCACATCCCCACGCTCTATACAGGCATCCGCCACAGCATCAAGTGTTGCCGGTTTTCTGAAAATATCTACCATATCCACTTCAAAAGGAATCTCTGCAAGTGATTTATAAACTTTTTCACCCAAAATAGTCTCCCCTTTTGGATATACCGGCACTATCTTGTAACCATGCTCTTGCAGATACTTTGCAACTCTATGGCTTGCCTTACTTGCATCAGGAGAGAGTCCTAAAATAGCAATGGTCTTCACGCTGTCAAAGATCTCTTTTATCTCATCCATATTTGAGTTTACTGTAGGAAATTCGCACTCCATTTTCATCCTTTTTCATATTTTATCAAATTGCTTCAAACCTCCTAAATTTCCCTATTTTAGGGAACTTCAAGGATTTTCTGTGTTATCATACTTATTCAAAAAAAGTCCAATTTACTCATTTCATTTGGACTTTTTTGGGACTCAAATCGATCAAGGAGCCACTTATGAAAACGCTTTTAAAACGCATTCCTACCAACACGGCAGGTGTCTTTTATAAAGAGATTATATCCAAAAATAACAAAGTTGTTGATAAAGTCTTTCTCATAAGATACACAGATGCCAATAACAAACAAAGATTAAAAACCATTGGAAAAAGGTCAGATGGCATTACAGAAGCTTATTGTAAAGCAAAACTGAGTGAAATCACAACTCGCATCAAACTTGGTGAAGATTTACCTCACATTGCTAAAAGAAAGTCTAAACTAACTTTTGATGATCTAGCCAATAAATATTTTGAAGATAAATCACATACCACTAAAGAGGCTAAAAAAGAGCAAGCAAGATATATCAATCATATTCAAAAAGATATTGGTCACTGTCTTCCTGAAAACATTACTTCAGACATGCTTTTAAAAATGCAAACAGCTTTTAGAAAAAAGTTCTCACCAAGAACCACTAATCATCTCATCTTTCTAATTGGGACTATTTTTAAGTATGCAAATAAAAAAGAACTCTATAAGGGTACTTCACCTACTGTTGCACTTGATGGTCTTAAGGTTGATAATAAACGAGAAAACTATTTGGAACTTTCAGAGATTAGAGAGTTGCTTCAAGTTACAAAGGAGGTCTCCACGGAGTTATGGTTATTTGTAAAATTGAGTCTCTCAACCGGTGGTAGAATTGGTACTATTACAGAACTGAAGAAAAAAGACATCAATCTCAATACCAATACCATTACACTCAAAGACTTCAAAAACACAAGAACCTATAAAGGATATATTTCAGATGATGAGTTAAAAAACTTTTTACAAGAGAGAATGAAAAATCTCAAAGCAAATGACTATATCATATTAAAAAGACGTTATTGGATAGAAACACAACTTCGACCAATTTTAGATGAACTTTTTAATAAAGAGCTAGATGCAGATGATAGAAAAAACAGAATTGTCATCCACTCATTGCGACACACTTTTGCTTCACATTTAGCTATCAATGGTACTCCAATTTTAGCAATAAAAACACTTATGAATCACTCAAGTTTAGATATGACAATGCGGTATGCACATCTTGCTCCCGATGCTGGATATTCTCAAGTTGTAAAACTCTACAAATAGAAGAATCAACA
>JALUKO010000240.1 GCA_027056525.1 Helicobacteraceae bacterium
GTATTATAATGATAGTTATAATGTTTTCTTCGGCGGTTATTTATCAAATTGATACATTGTCTCCAGAATTACGAAATATTCTTTTGTATAATCCGCTTGTACATTTTATGGAAATGTTGCATGGCTATTATTTTTATACACTTGATGATAGATATGTAGATTATGAATATATGTTTTCATGGACAATTGGTCCATTATTCCCCGCATTATGGTTTTATATTAAATTAGAACATCGGATTATCTCTTTATGATTAAATTAGACAATGTAACAAAATATTTTCAAGCAAAACAAGGGAAAAAGTATATTCTAAAAGATGTATCCTTGTCAATTCCTTATAATATAAATGTAGGGATATTGGGACGAAATGGAGCAGGGAAGAGTACTTTGATGCGCATGCTTGGGCAAATAGAGTTTCCCAATAAAGGTAAGATAGTTTCTCCACATAATTTTTCTTGGCCTCTTGGTTTATCGGGTGGATTTGTTGGTAATATGACTGGTAGTGCAAATGTTAAATTTGTTAGTAGATTATTTGGTAAAAATAAAACAGAAATAGAACAAATATTGGATGATGTTAAAGCATTTAGTGAATTAGGTGATTACTTTGAAATGCCTATCAAAACATATTCTTCGGGCATGCGTGCCCGTCTCAATTTTGGTCTTAGTTTAATGTTTGATTTTGATTATCTCTTAATAGATGAGACCCTTTCGGTAGGCGATGCTAGATTTAAAAAAAAATCAAAAGAAGCACTTATGAAAAAGATAGAGACATGTTCTGTATTGCTTGTAAGTCATAGTATGAATATTTTGCGAGAAATATGTGATGCGGGTATCGTTGTGAATGATGGACAAATCTATTATTTTGATGATATAAATGATGCTATAAATGAGTATGAAATTATAAATAAAAAGGCAGGTGGTTAAGATGAAATTATTATTACAAGCTATTTTCATAGCGTTATTCTCTATAGGGACAATATATATGCTTTACTATGAAACAGAACGGTTTCAGTCAAATGCTATTGTAAATATACGTGACCTGTCTCAACAACAGGCGAGCAACCCATTTGATGCAGTATTGGCTCAGGCATCACCTGTGATGCAAGACTCTAAGTTGCTAGAGCTCTATATACGGTCAGGGGATATGTATGATTATTTAGATTCAAAATTTAATTTGACTGCATACTATTCTAGCAAACAGATTGATGCATTAAGACGTTTGTCAGATGATAGTGTATTACCTTCATATCAATTATCGAAAGAAAATTTAGTAGAAGAGTATAATAAAGATTTATTTATTATTTATGACACCCCTTCGACTGCATTAAAACTTGGTTTTGCACATGCAAATCCTAAAATAGCACAGAAAATTCTAGAAGCTATTATTGAGTATTCAAGCTATACATTAAACTACTTAGAAAGAAAAAACGCACAAGTGGCTTTACAATTTTTGGTTAAGCAAGTAAAAGAGAGTAAAGTTGTGTTTATAAACAATATTAAAAAAATGATTGATTATCAAAATGAACACAATACAATTGATCCCAATTTGGATGTTGCAGCAAAAAGTACCATACTCGCAAACCTGGAAAGTGACTTGATTAAAAAGAATGTTGAATTTGCAAGTGGGGCAAAATATATGGTTAAGAATTCGACAGAACTTAAAATCGCTAAAAATACCATTGCAAACCTAGAACGAGAAATAAAAAGAGTAAAAAATGAGATTGCAGGTAATGGAAAAGGTAAAAATGAGTTAAATACAGCTGTTTTTGACTTTCAGCTTTTAAAAAATGATATTGATTTTAGTAAAGAAGTGTATAAACAATCTTTAGTAAAGTTTGAAGAGTTAAAAACACAGGTCAATCAAAATATTAAAAACCTTTTGGTTATTACCAAACCGTCTTTAGCAGAAAACTATAGCTTTCCAAATAAGCCCAAAAAAGTATTTACACTTTTCTTAGTACTTAGTTTTTTATACGGGATACTCATTTCTATCATTACACTAATACGAGATCATAGAGACTAGCTAAAAGTCTCTATAAAGAGTTTAATAACATATTGACTTTTTCTTGATATATGATTACGTATATCTATATAGTATCTATACAAGGTATTGTTATTATATTTTCTTTTTTCTTTCTCTATCTCTTCTAAAAGAACTTCTATCTCACAAAGTGCATTTGTATGCGGATGTATGTAACGAGGGTAGAGTATAAATGCAGCAGCTACAAGTTCATCAAGAGTTCTTCTCATGGTTCTTCTCTTACATTCTTTTGTATCTACTGTCAGTCCCCACCCAGCATAAAATGGTAAGCCATAGGTAGTGACTTTTTTCCCACGTATGAGTGCTTCAATTCCAACAAGAGAAGTTATAGTATGTACTTCATCTGCTAACTCTAACACAGAGTCAAGGCTGGCATCTGTAATGATAGTATCACAATATTGTAATGCAATATTTGTATCGACGTTTCCTTTTCTGTTACCTGAAAGTACATCAGGATGAGGCTTATAGATGATATAAGCATCAGGTACATTTTTTCTAGTCTCTTGTAAGAGTTCCAAATTACTCATACCACTTGCACCATAGATGATAGATGCATCATCTTCTACCTGCCCTGGTACCATCACTACTTTTTGATGAGCTTGTAAGTCTTTTAGGACGAGTTGTTTATCTTGTTGTGCATTGTATTTAGAAA
>JALUKO010000241.1 GCA_027056525.1 Helicobacteraceae bacterium
AGATCTATATCTTGTTTACACATCTTCTGAAAAACTTTTTTACCCATAGGGTATATCTTCTTCTTTTTCTTTTTTAAAACCATCGCGCTGTCTGTTTTGAGCGAATCCTGCGCCATCTTCAAAGCACTTGCAAAATCAACTATCTTACCTCTGTACTTTTTAACAAACTTTTGAGCCTCCTCTTTAGAAGCAAAAGCCAGTTTACTTACTTTGCTCATCGTACCTTTGATCTTAGATCCCACAACATAGTATGCTTTTTTGGCATCTATAAGCTCTTGAGTGGAGGCATCTACAACCTTTATGTCACCATCAAGCTCATGATTTTGCATATCATACGCCAAACAGCGTATAGAGCAGTATTGCCTTGGTTCAGTGTCTCTCAAATGAGCGATATAGCTTGTTTTGTAAAATTTCTTTAAGTTCATACCACAAACACTACACCAGTTCTTTTGCTCCCCTTTTTGAACCAAAACAGGTTCAACCGAAGCGATTTTCATAAACTCTTTGGCATGAGAGCTGAGAACAAAAGAAGAGAGTAGAAATATGAGAAGCACTATTTTTTTCATGGACACAGAAAACTCCTATAGATTAAAATATTAAGAAGTATCATAACTTATTTATATTAATTTTGTGTTAAGCAAGCAAGAGAATATACTTGAGCTTTTTAAAGCATGATAGTGTTAAATGTTATGCACGTCTTAGAAGCATAAGACGTCTGACAAAAAGAACAAGCAGGGCCACTGCAAGTATTTTAAAGTCCAGCTCACTTGCCAAATGGATATTTTCAAATGTGTCACTTTGAGTCGCTTTGGCTCCAAGTGACTGCATAGCAAGTATTTTAGGTGAGTACACGGCACTAAACATCAACGAAGAAAAGATCACTGTTACGGCACTTCCAAAAACTATGGCATCTCTTTGCCCTGTTTTATACATAAAAGCTTCATATACAGCAACAAAAAACGCAAGAGCATATATCCAGTAGCTAAATCTGTGAAATATCTCACCCATGATAATTCCGGCATTATAATGATCAAGTACAACATCTACCAATATCCTGTCTGTGTGAAATATAACAGGAGCAGCAATAGCGCCAAGTACCATCACAGCGCCAAAAGTAGCTGCAAGTAAAATGAGATAGCCAAAGTCTGCATATATTTTTTTGCTCAATCTTATACCTTTAAAGTAAAGCCTCTGTCAAAACCGCTCAGGTCTTTGTAGAACTTCAATGATGAAATTTTTGTATTTTGTAAATATTGTGTAATTTTACCTTTTTGCTCATAACCTATCTCACAAGTAAATAAGTTAATACCGAGCTTTAATACCTCATTAAGAAGCTTTTTGATAATTTCATCACCAATATCACCGCCAAAAAGTGCATTTTGCGGTTCATAAGAGAGGTTATGTTCAAGCTTGGCATCATTGGCTATATAGGGAGGGTTTGAGATCAAATAATCTATAGACTCCTCTACAGGATCCAGAAGTGAACCCAATCGTAACTCTATTCTCTCCTCTAAAGAGAACTTTTCAATATTTTTCTTTGCAATATTAAGTGCATCTTGTGAAATATCCACTGCAATGAACTTTGCATTTTTAAAATGTTTTGCAAGCATGATCGAGATTATGCCACTTCCTACACCAACCTCAACAAACGTTAGCACCGCCTCTTTATCTGCAACATTTGCAAGCACTTCATCTATAAGAAGCTCTGTTTCAGGACGGGGTATCAAAGCGCCCGGCGCAATAAAGAACTCTTCAGAATAAAAACTTACCTTGTTGGTTAGATACTCAAGGGGTTCATTTTTTGCACGTCTTTTTGCAAGTTCAAAAAGCTTGTCAAGTTCATCTACTTCCGATCTTTGATGTGTTATAAGCCATAGTTCATCGCACCCAAGATGATGCATCAAAAGAAGTTGTGCTTCTCTTGCTGCCCTTGGTACATTGTACATTAAAACAGAGGTAAGTTCCTCTAAAACATCTTTGACTATAGAGGTGCTTGACATGAACCCTCGAGTGAATCTTTATCCATATCGCCTATATCAACACCTAACTCCTTTAGACGCTCAAGCACCGGTGGATGTGTATAGTGAAAAAAGATATACAAAGGGTGTGAAAGCGGAAAACTTTTGTTTTCACTCACTAACTTCTGAAGCGCATTTGCCAGTTCTATGGAACCCGAAGGTCCACCAAGCTCACTTCCCATCTTATCGGCTTCATACTCATTATGTCTGCTTACAAGTCCCATGATAGGCATCATGATAAAACCTAAAACCGGCATAAACAAAAGCAAAAGTATCATACTCAGGTATGGCTCTTGAGAGATACCAAGTTCAAGATAGAGTGACTCAGGTAAGTTACCAAAAATAGCGAACATTCCAAAGAGCATCACACCCACCATAGCTATGTTTTTGTAGATATCACCATGTGCAAAGTGACCCAGTTCATGTCCTAAAACTGCTAAAAGCTCTTTGGTTGTCAACTTCTCAATGAGCGTGTCAAATAGAACAACACGCTTTGTTTTACCAAAACCGCCAAAGTAGGCATTGAGTCTTGCATCACGCTTGGAAGCATCACTTACAAACACGCCTGAACTGACAAAACCTGTTTTGTCCATAAGTGTCTGTATCTCACCTTTGAGTTCTTCATTTTCGAGTGGTTTTACTTTATCAAAGAACATCGCTCTAAAGGTTGGATAGAGCATATTGATAAGAACAATAACACAAAAAACAAATACGAAACTCCATACCCACCAGTATGTGAAGTTTACCATGATCTCATAGATACCCCACACTACCAAAGAGCCAAAGAGGAGTGTCATTATAAAAGATATAAGAGTATCTTTTATGTAAAGACCGAGAGTAGATTTGTTAAAACCGTATTTTTCATCTATAACAAATTTTTCATAATAAGCAAATGGTATGGAGATGATCGAGTTGATCACAACAAACCCCATCACTATAGCTACATTTGTCAATGCTTCATTTTGAAAGAACAGGTTCTCACTTAAAAACGATATACCAAAACCCATCCATGCGATAAATAAAATATAATCAACAAAAGTGTTTACAATAGATAGCTTTTCTTTTTCTACCGCATAGTTGCCCGCTTTTAAGAATTCAGAAGATGAAAGCAACACCGCACTTTTGCGTTTTGCCTGGTTGATATAACCTATCTGCATCACGCTTACATAGATGGATATCAGGACATAAAGAGAATAAATTCCGACAATCGTCATTAACATATAGCTGCCTTATTTTTTAGTTTTGAAATTATAGCTAATAGTTTATTTAACAGGGATACTTTTACTCTGCGGTACAGCTGTTATAGGGTCATCTATAGCTATATTGTCCCCTTTGTTGTTATATACACTTGTAGCGATCACATAGATCACCCCAATAAGTAATCCTGCCAAAATCACTGCCCAAACAACTCTCTTTTTTTCACCCTTGAGCGTATTATAATCTTCAATACCATTTAAAGTTGGTTCACTCATAATAGATCCTTTTATTTAATTTTCGTAATACTACCTCAAATATCATAGAAATATCCACTGAAATTGAAACTAACATGACGATTTAAGTCTATTTTTTAGTTTATTTGTTCGTCATTTATTAAGATGATGTTTTTTGATGGTATGCCTGCAAAAACAGGCTGTGGTGAGATTGGCGTTTGTAAAGATGCAGACTCAGTTTGCATCTTTACTTTTGATTATTCTAAGATATAGTCAACTACTTTAGATTCAAGAGTAACCTCTTTGATAAGTTCAACAACTTTAAGATGTTCTTCGTGATCAGCATATACTTTCAGATCTGCTTCACTCTCAAATGTACTGTAAAGAGAAAGATCCATCGCTCTTTGAGATTCATTGAAATTAATTCCAACCTCCATCGACTTTAAGCAATCTATCTTTGTTTCAAGCTTCATCAACTTCTTTTGCACTCGTGCCATATTTAAAGCTTTATTTTCATCTTTAAATTTAAACATTACTATATGTACTATCATAGCCATACCTTGGAAAAAATTTTGGAATTTTATCTATATCTATCTGATTTTGAGCTAAAATATTATATGAAAGATTTATATGGAAGCGCTATTTTATTTTTTTATTTTTTCAAATGGCCTTATTTTCTTGGATTCCCCTATTTATACATGAACGGACTTAACCATAACTTTATACTTGATGGTTTATGGTTTTTTAGTATTTTTCTTATTCTAAAAGATATCTACACAATGATAAAAAAAAGACAAAAAAATAAAAAAGAGCCTTAGCTCAATACGGCTGACCAGAAATACTGAGCTATCAAAACGATGAAAAAAATTCCCACAAGATTAAGAACAAAACCATACTTCATCATGGTTTTTACATTGATCACACCACTACTCATAGCTATCGCATTTGGCGGTGTAGCTATTGGAAGCATAAAGGCATAACTGGCACACAGTGTTGCTACCATCATAAAGAGTGTCGTGTTTATACCTGTTTGTTCAGCCACAGAGTAGATCACAGGAAGCATAATAGAGATCAAAGCGGTATTGGAAGTGATCTCTGTTGTAAAGGTTATGAGCAGTGCAACACCAAAAAGCAAAAATATCGGGGAGAGATGTGTCATAGAGATTAGATACGAAGCAACCTCATCGGCAAGTCCTGTGGCACTAAAGGCCTTAGCGATAGAAAAACCGGCACCAAATAAAAACATGATCTGATAGGGTACCTTTGCATAATCCTCTTCCCATGTCAAGATATTAAAAGGTGGGAAAAACAGTAACAAACCCACACCTAAGAGTATCCCTGCTTCACTCAAACCCAAACCATGCCAAAAGGGCTTCATGGGAGCATTTACAAGTAAAAGTAAAATAAGCCCGCCCATCAGGTAAAGGATCTTTTTTTGAGCGCTATCAAGTGCTGAGCTTTTCTCATCTCTTTGAATACTCTCATTTTCTACACCTAAACTCAAAAGATAAGCGACCACTATAAACATCACAAAAGCGAGGGGTGCCACCATCCACATCCACTGAAAAAAAGGAATAAGTTCCATCCCCTTATCCTGCATTATCCCTAAGAGTATCAGGTTTGGAGGTGTCCCGATTGGGGTGATGATCCCACCCACACTTGCTCCATAGGCTATAGCAAGAGCAAACCTCATTTTAAGTCTTGGCACATCAGTAATAAAAAGCGCTATAGACATAAGCAAAAGTGTTGTAGTGGTGTTGGACAAAATAGAGCTTAAAAACCCCGATGTGATCACTAAAGAGAAGATGATCCCCCGCGGAGTGTTTGGAAAAAGTCCAAGCATCTTTTGCGCTATCCACTTATGTAAATGTGTCTTCTCAACCGCAATAGCAAGTAAAAAACCACCCAAGAATAAAAAGATAATCGGATGTGCATAGTTGATCGTGGTCTCTTTTGTGCTAAGGATGGAAAATGCCGGAAAAAGTATGATGGGTATCAAAGAGACCACACCCAAAGGAAGCCCCTCATTTGTCCATAAAGCCACCAGTAGTGCTATAAGACCAAGCAGCGTTGCCTGTGTAGTGGTAAAAACACTCAATGAAAGTGCGAATACTCCCAAGCCTACTACTATCGCTATAGCGATCTTTATAAACTGCTCTTTATGCTCTAACATAACACTACCTAACTAGAGAGTAGATCTCGTAACGAGATATGTGGGTCTTTGCCCTCTAAGAGTGCATATACCTCTTGTGCTATTGGAAGATAGAGATCTTTTTGTTTGGCTATATCATAAAGCGCATATGTTGTACCTATCCCCTCTGCTACTTCACCGAGTTCAGTGAGTATCTCCTCTTGTGATTTGCCTTGTGCCAGACCAAGACCGACTCGGAAGTTTCTACTCATGGTGGAACTTGCTGTTAAAAAAAGATCTCCTGAACCACTAAGACCTATAAAACTTTCATCTTTGGCACCATACACTTTACCAAACCTGTGCATCTCTACCAAACCACGAGAGATCAATGATGCAGCGGCATTTTTTCCAAGACCCAAGCCTTCACATATCCCTGCTGCAATCGCTATGACATTTTTGTATGCACCTGCCACCTCTGCACCTACAACATCTGTTGATGTGTATGCTTTGATAAATGAGGGAAAGAAGGAGGCAAACTGCTCACTGAGAGATTCATTGACAGAGTTTACAACAAGTGCTGTCGGAAGTGACTTCATAACCTCCGTTGCAAAAGAGGGTCCTGATAAAAACGATATGTTCTCTTGCGGTATGTATTTGCTGTATATCTCATTTAAAAATCTACCTGTTGATGCTTCTATACCTTTAGCAGCAACAAGAACTTTTTGACCGCTAAATACAAAATACTCCTCCAGCCATGATGATATCTGCTGTGCAGGAATTGCGATCACAAGATACTCAAACTCTAATATCTCTTCAAGGGTAATAAAATTATCCAGATCCCTTGGCGTTCTTGAAGTGATAAAGACCTCATTTTTCTCTGCTAACGCATATGCCAGAGCCAAACCCCATTTGCCCGCTCCAATCACACCTATTTTCATCTCTCGTCTCCTACCAGCTTCTTAAACTTCTTCAGATCATTTTCATACCCTACGGCAACAAAAACATCCCCTTTTTTAATATGGTGATGTTTTGTTTTGGAAGAGTAAATAAACTCACTGCTCATATCTTCATGAATAACCAGAAGTATAATGACATTGTACTCTTTATGCCACTCAATATCTGCAGGAAACTTTTTCCCAAAATAATCCACATTATGCACTGTTATCTGCTCAATTTCAAGGTTGCTGTTTTCATATAAAATACCATGCAACACCTCGGTAATGATCGGCTTTTTAAGCATATCGGTTATGATACCTGCCGTGGTCTCTACGATAGGAATCACCTTACTTGCTCCGGCCATACGGAGTTTATTTGCATCTTCATTATTATTGGCAAGTGCAATAATCATACTCTCTTGAAATGCAGATCGTAAAGATATGGTAAGAAAGATATTTTCCGCTTCATCACGCAAAGCACAAAAAATAATCGAATCTTGCATCTCATACTCTGATTTGAGATGCTCCCAATCATCACTTACATCAAACTTCTCTATATCATAGTCATCTTTATTTTCGATCGAAAACCCCGTATCACTCAAACTGAAAACAGTAACATTTTCATATTTGTACTTGACGTTTTTGGCTATCTCAATCCCGTACTCGTTATAGCCAAAAATAAGCGCAGCTGCTTTTTTCATATCACACCTCACCTTTATGTGAGAGGTGTTTATTGAACTCTCGTATAAACATATAGTTTCCTATCACAAGTAAAAAATCACCTATCTCAAGTTCTGTATCATCCAAGGGATTAAAGAAAAATTTTGATGAGCTTTTTTTATGGACTCCTAAAAGTACTATTCTGTATTTAATATTTTCAAGCTTCCCAACGGTAGGATACTTGGCAAGTATCCTCTCTGTGATCGCTATCTCTTCCATATGGATAGCACTTGTTTCAGAACGAAGTGTGTGGATAGCTTCAAAAGCAACGGGTTGCCCTACATACTCACGAGCTACAAGTCCAACAAACTCTTTGTCATAAAGTATCTCATTTACCCCCGAATAGATGAGTTTGTTCCTGTTTTTACTGTTCATCAACAGCGACATTATAAAAACATCTGTATTGATTGAGCGGACGGTCAAGGTGGTGTATACATTAGCAACATCATCTTCTCTTAAACAGAGTATTGCCTTGACCTGCGCAGACATATCGATGTTAAGCTTAGCATAACTCTCAATACTTCCGGGATTATAATTTAATGCGATAAGTCCATCTTTTTTAGCATCTTCTATCCTCTGAAGCGAATCATCAATCACAACCACATGAAACTTCGCAAGCAAAAGTTTTTTTGCAACCTCTTTTGCAATATTTTCATATCCGCATATCAGATACACTCTTTTGTTCTTTGAGATATCCTGAATCGTTTTACTCTCTTTGATATCATCTAGTTTTTCGGTAAATGCCGATACAAATAAAGATGTGGTAAAAGCAAGCACAGCTATACCTGCCAAAATAACCATAACAGCAACAAACTGTCCCTCTTTGCTTACGGCGACAACATCACCGTATCCAACAGTAGATATAGTCACAATAGACCAGTAAAACGCTTCATATAGAGTTTTAATAGGGGAATTGGGATCATTAGCCTCCATCACATAAATAAGCACAGAAGAGACAAAGATCACTATGGAGGAGAACATACCAAGTGTGACAAATTCAAACTTTTTTGTAGCAAGTACAGAGGAAAATGTTTGAAAACTTTTGGCATAACGAAAAAGTTTAAATACCCGAAAAAGTATAAAAATGCGTAGTAGCCTCAACTCATGGAAAAACGGCATAATTGCCAAAAGATCTATAATTGCTTTGGGTGAAAGTATATACTCAAACTTCTCTTTTAAGATTTTTTTCGTTACAAACCATGCATCAAATTCACGACCCAAGAGATCACTGTATTCATCTTGGTTGATGATCACTTTACTGACACTACTCGACACCCATAGGCGTAAAAGGTACTCTATCAAAAAAATAAAAGAGATTACATAAGAATTAAAGACGTTCAAATAATCATGAACATCTTTTTTTACTTCATAAATCAAAATAGAAACACTTGAAAATATCAATATGATCATACAAATATCA
>JALUKO010000242.1 GCA_027056525.1 Helicobacteraceae bacterium
GTAAAATAAAAACAAAAGATGAGTTTATATCTGATGAGCGTTATTTGGCACTGTGGATAAATCCTGACATACAAGGGGTGCAAAACACCAACAAAAAACTTGCACCTATGCTTATCAATAAAGTAAAAGAAAAAATCACACAAACAAATTTCATTGCCATCGATCCTCTTGGGGGAGATGAGAGTGTCGCTTTGGGTATGAAAGTGCTTAACTATAAGTATGAAAAATTTACAAAAAAAGTGATGCTTACTTTGGAAGTGAGCTTTACGCTCTCAAGAGGTGCCGATGAGTTTTTAGTCAAAACTTATAAAGCCAGAAAAAACCGCCAGGCAAACGATCCAAGTAAACTGCCTACGGAGAATGAGCTTGCTTCTGAAGCGGTAAGTAAGGTTGTGAAATATTTTATCGCCGATATCTCTCCGCTGAAAACAAATCAGCTGCGTGAGTTTAAAGAGCTTCCAGATGAGCTTGGTGCCGTTTTTTCGTATGCAAAAAGAAGAAATTATAAAGATGCCATACATATGATGCGAAAGTACAAAGGTGAAAAAGATATGAACTATTATTATGATCTTGCCATCTTGTACGAGGCACAGGCAAGTACAACTGAAGATGTGAAAATGTTACGACTTGCATCCAAAGAGTATGACAAAGCGATGGAGCTTGGTGGTTATGAAGATGCACTTGTTGTAGATGCAAAGGCAAGATTTGATACCTTCTATGACCTTTTAAGAGAAACAAAAAAACAAAACAAGGCAAATGAGGCTCTTATCAATGACAGAAACTCGATGACAGGAAGTACAGACAGTGAATATGAGTAGGCTTTTTTTCAATACACTCTTTGTTGTTACAACCATATTTTTCAGCACAGGGTGTAGTGTCATACAGGAGAGTATGGCTGCTCAGATGGAAGTTCCCACGCTTGAGATTCAGGCGAACCGTGTAGCCATAGGGATGACGCTTGTTCGAGAAAATAATATCTTGGAAAACAAAATGCCCATATCTTCTGATGCCAAGTGGCCTTTATTGATAGCGAGTGATCTCAATACAACACAAAAACAGCTGGTTGCAGATCTGCTTATGCAGGATCCTTATTATGCAACTGTTCATTACTCCACCTTGATACAAAGACAAATGCTTGGAAGTTCTGCGCTTATGAAGCAGTTTGGGGATTATGGACACATTGCTGCAACGCTTCTGGATCGCAGTATCTCCCCTCTTGTTTATGAAGCCTTTGGAAAAATGGTTATTTTATATGGCAAAAATCCAAAAAACTGGCCAAAGGTTTTTGATTTTAGTGCGTCACTTTCAAATATGCTTGAGTTTAACAGCGGTACTATGATAGAGATAGACTCCCCAAGCGGAGATGTATATGAGAACCTTCATCAGGCGCTTATATCGTTAGCACCCATAAATCTGCAAAAAGATCTGCAAAACGCAAAAGATGAGAGTGATGATGCTGAGAGTAATGTTTTGTATTTGAAAGCAGATATCGGAACGATCAAAACGCAAATAGAATCAAAAAAAGACAAAGAGGGGCAAAAAGAGCTTACTCGCTTTGATATACAAAACCTTCAACAGCAACTAGCGCTAAAAGAGGAGGAGTTAAACCAGGCAGAATCGATTGCTAATGAAAAAGAAGCTATCTACTTTGAGCTCTTAGATCAAATTCCCTTGGCATTACAAAGTGGTGTCGATGTCAGTGACAAGGCTTATGGAAAACTTGCAAGAAACATAAATAGAGTGGCAAAAGAGATAGACTCAAGCGCCACCGAAGCGTATGGGGCTTTTTCTATTGCTCTTACAAATATAGTAACAAATAATATATTGGCGAGGCTTCCAAAGGAACTTTTTTCTTTGGCTCTAGCCAAAGCAAATGTTCCCGCAAATCTGCAGTCCAAATATGACGAGAGGGTTTTGAGGGTCGTTAAAAATTCTCTGGTGTTACTTCCAAATGTATTTGTGGGTATCTACTATGCAAACAAACAATCACAGGTAGCACAAAAATATACACAGATAACAGATCAGATTGTGGAGGTGTACGATGTCAATACCCAACAAGAACAAGAGATGAAAAAGGAAACACAATGAAAATAGTCCTCAATAATTTTGTACTACTGATGGCGCTTGTATTTTTGAGTGCATGTGGCGCATCCGCTTCTGCTGCAAATGCAAGTAAAACGCAAAGTGAATCATGGATCAATCAGCCACCATCCGATACAGATCAGTACTTTTATGCTGTGGGGTACGGAGCAACGCAAAAAGATGCCAAAAGTGATGCACTTGCAACCATCAGTGCCAAAATATCGGTCGATGTCGCTTCTAATTTCAGCTCTTCTGTTACGGCAACAAGGCAAGATGGAGATGAAGATGTACTCAAATCAACCAAGAATGAGGTGATAAGTAAAAGCAAACATATCGAGTACACTGATGTCAAAGTAAAAAAAAGCCTACACAAAGATGATGAGTGGATAGTGCTTGTTGAGGTAAACAGGGATGTTTTAGTGAAAACCTATGAGAGAAAACTTAAAAAAATAGATGACAAGCTAAAAGCGGAATGGGAAATTTTTCACAATGCCGATCCATTTGAGAAGTTAAAACTCTCAGTAACGATGGAGAAATACCTCAAAGAAACAGATGCTATTTTTCCACTTTTGCATGCACTCAAAGCAAACTATGATGATACAGCATATACAAAACGCTATCTGCAGTACACAAAAGAGATGAGAAAAGCAAGAGATGAACTTCTTTTTAAAATAGAAGCTGATGAGAACTCACAGAGTCTTGCTTCTTTGATACGTTCCAAATTGAGTGCGCATAATGCCGTGTTTAGCGATAAAAACTACAATACCCTTATAAAAATCACAACCAAGGCAAAAAAAAGAAAGTATCCATCTACGAATGAGCAGTTTGCCAACCTGATCTTTGCCCTTAGAAAAACAACCATAAAGGTTGTAGACAAAGATGGCAATATTGTCTCCAATACGGTTTACAAAACAAAAGATGCTTCGCCGGACGGTTTTGAAGATGCTATAGCCAAAACTGCCAAGTATGAGAAAAAAATCAAGCAAAAAGGGATATTTGCTTTTATTACAGGAAACTAATATCTGTAATTAAAAGCTACATAGATGTTTTGCATCTGCTGATTTTGTACTTTACTTGGTTCCTGCACGGGACGAACATTGAGTATATCGCTCACATAAGAGATGATAAAGTTAAAACAATCTGTTGGATCTTGTTTTACTTTGAGCGAAAGAGCCGTGGATGTTTCGGAATTTGATGTTTCTATATCTGTCAGTGCAAGTGCGAATGTCTGCTTTAGATCTTTTGCACTAAGGGTAATGCTGCTCAATAAAACCAGTGCGATGATGAGAGTTTTCATGTTTTTTCTCCAAATTAAAATCATCTTTGATTAGAAACTCTAAAAACAGTGACTTTGAAATTTGATAGATAAAGAAAAAATGCAGAATGTTAAATACATTTGGCAATCCGGCTATCTTCCAAAGAAGACCCGTGACTTTCCGAACTTGCTTCACAACAAGGTTGGCTTTTCTTATATTTATCTTACTATCATTATATCCAAATAGATTTTTTTGTACAACTTATTAGAAAAATTTATATCTTATTGGCTGAAAAGTGGAAGTTATTTTCTAAGAGTGTGTAGAATTGTAACCATTGATTTACTAGGTTTTGTTATAATTTTGATAATTTACAATTAAGGTAATTTATAATGATTTCTAAAATAGAAGCTATTAAAAATGAGGTTTCCAAGGTAGTTGTAGGGCAGGAAAAGATGATAGACGGTCTTTTGATTGCGCTTTTATGTGAGGGTCATATTCTTATAGAAGGTGTTCCCGGACTTGCAAAAACCACAACGGTCAATGCTTTGGCAAAATCTCTCGGACTAGATTTTAAACGTGCCCAGTTTACACCGGACTTACTTCCATCAGATATTTTGGGTGCAGAGATTTATGACCCTAAAAACAACAGTTTTAAAATTAAAAAGGGTCCTATTTTTACAAACCTGCTCTTAGCAGATGAGATCAACCGTGCTCCGGCAAAGGTTCAATCAGCACTTTTAGAAGTGATGCAGGAGAAACAGGTGACACTTGGAGATACAACCTTTAAGATCGATCTGCCGTTTTTTGTTATGGCGACACAAAATCCTGTAGAGCAAGAGGGTGTCTATCAACTTCCAGAAGCACAACTTGACAGGTTTATGTTAAAGTTGGTGGTAGATTATAACACCAAAGAGGAGGAGCTTGAGATCGCTAGACGCATATCAAGTGGTAGTTTTGAGCAGATCACTTCTGTGATCACACATGAAGATCTCGAAGCACTCAAAAAAGAGATCAAGGCTGTGCATGTGGATGCAGAAGTTGAAGAGTATATGATCGAACTTGTCAATGCGACAAGAAACCCACAAGAGTATGGACTTGATGAGTTAAAAGACTTTATTCAGTTTGGTGCATCTCCACGTGTGAGTATCGATATGTTCAAGGCGGTCAAAGCGATGGCATATTTACGCGGAAAAGATTTTGTCACACCGGTAGATATTGCCTATATTGCAAAAGAGTTGATGCGTCACCGCTTAGTGCTGACTTATGAAGCAGAGGCTGAAGGTATTACGACAGACAGTATTATCCAAAAAGTTTTAGAGACAGTTGCGATCCCTTAAATGGTGAATTTTTATGAGTAAATTACAAAAAATACTCGTTCGCGCAAGACGGCAGGTCTTTAGTGAAATGGTGGGTAACAACCCCTCTATCTTCCAGGGTGAGGGGTATGATTTTATTGAGTTGCGTGAGTATATGCCCGGTGATGATATTCGTCATATCGACTGGAATATTACGGCAAAGCTGCAAAAACCCTACATAAAGATCTTTCGTGAAGAGAGAGAGCTTAATGTTGTTGTGGTTTCTATACTCAATGGAAGTGTGCACTTTGGTTCCAAAAAATTTAAACAGGAGAGTATTGCGGAGATTATTGCGCAGCTGAGCTTTTCAACGCTTAAAAATGGTGACTTGCTTAGTTCCTATATCTTTACAGATAAGATGAACTCTTTTTTAAAACCAAGCAAGAAGATACATCAGGTACAAAAAAGTGTTGATGAGATTTTAAACTTTAACGCGCTCAATGAAAAGGTTGATTTTAAAGTGATTGCAGACACGCTGTATAAACGCCTTAAGAGAAAATCACTTGTTATTATAGTGGGTGATTTTTTTGAGATACCCGACTTTAAAGTATTGGCGAAAAAGCATGAGGTTGTTGCTGTTGTTGTAAGAGACCTTCTGGAAGAAAAGCCGCCTGAGATGGGCTTTTCTTCTTTGGTTGATCCTGAAAGTGGCGCTGTGCTAGAAGGTGATTTTAACAGTGCTAGCGTGAAGGCATATGCACAAAAAGTACAGGTTCACGACAGAAAACTTTATGAGACCTTTAGAAAACACCAGATCCGTTTTACAAAAGTATATACCCATGATGTGACAGGTGTAAAACTACGACGATTGTTTGAGGGTAGGTAGATGCAGCAAAATTTTGATATACCACTTCACGATATAAAGCCAATTGTTGAGGTTCAAGAGTACTCCCTGTACTATTTTTTGGGTGTGAGTGCTTTTGTTTTGCTCATCATTCTTGGCAGCGCTTTTTTGATCTACAAATGGTTGCAAAAGCGCAACGCGTTTAACATTCGCAAGGAGCATATGCGGCTTTTAAGAACACTTGATCTGAGTGATGCGAAAAAAGCTGCTTATGCTATAACGAACTACGGGGCTACGTTTAAAGATGACAGCCCTAGGCACTCTGAAATGTACGCTAATTTACACAATAGACTAGAAAAATATAAGTACAAAAAAGAGGTAGAAAAATTAGATGAAGAGACCTTAGGTTACTTCGAATTATATAAAGAGATGTGTGATGTTTGATGGACTTTATTTTGAGTTTCCAAAACTAATATTTTTAATTTTTTTCTTTATTGCGTGTGAGACATTATGTAGGATGAAACTCCCTTCCATATATTTTCCACATACGCAACAATTTTTAAAAAGTTCTGTTTCAAGCTCAAAGCTGCTTTTTTTACTGAAGTGGCTTGGGATTGTGATGATGATCTTGGCATTGATGTCACCGGTAAAAGATGAACCCTATGAGCTAAAACCTAAACAGGGGTATGAAATAGCGATGATTCTGGATGCTTCTCAGTCGATGCAGGCGGAGGGTTTTGACCCGTCTGATCCTTACCTGAACAGGTTTGATGTTGTCAAAAGTATAGTGAGTGATTTTATACAGCAAAGAAAAAATGACAATATCGGTCTGGTTGTATTTGGTGAGTACTCTTTTATAGCGTCACCGCTTACCTATGATGAAAATATTTTAAGTCGTATAGTTTCACAACTACAAATCGGTATGGCCGGAAAGTACACCGCACTTTATACAGCACTTGCACAGGGTGTGAACCTGCTCAAGATGAACGACTCAAAATCAAAAGTCGCCATACTTTTGACAGATGGTTACAGTACTCAGGAGATAGACAAGATACCTCTGGATGTTGCGATAGATATGGCAAAAAAAGAGGGCGTGAAAGTTTATCCTATAGGTATAGGCATGCCACATGAGTACAATCAAAAAGTGCTTTTAAAGATTGCCAAAGAGACAGGTGGCGTGGCGTTTGGTGCCTCTAGTGCGAGTGAGCTTAAAGAGGTGTATAAACAGATCGATGAACTTGAAAAGTCTGAGATCAAAAATGAGAGTTTTACATACTTGAACTACTACTATGCATATCCGCTTTTTGTGGCATTGCTATCGTTGATGCTGTATGTATATCTGAGAAATAAAAGGGGGCACGCATGAGTTTTTTACATCCTGAATTTTTCTACTATATGTTACCGCCACTTTGTATACTGTTTGGGCTTTTACTTACGCAAAAAGAGACTCAGGCACATTTTTTCAGCGAAGAGGTGATGAGTAAACTGCGTGTTAGTGCAAATACGCTCACCCTAAAAGCGAGAAATGCGCTGTTTTTTCTTATGGCCATATTTATGCTCATAGCTCTTGCCCAGCCGGTTATCAAAGATGGGGAAGTTGAGATTAAAGCTAAGAGTGCAGATATTATGATCGGACTTGATATTTCTGACTCGATGTTGGCAGAAGATGTGTACCCTAATCGTCTCAAGATGGCAAAACAAAAAGCTATAGAGTTTTTAAATATGGATAAGAGTGAAAGGGTAGGTGTGATTGCATTTGCCAAGAACTCTTATCTTGTGTCACCTTTGAGTTTTGATCATGGTGCAGTGGGTTTTTTACTCTCTCAGCTTGATACAGATTCTATAACGGAGAAGGGAACAGATTTTCTTTCTATGTTGGATGTTGTCAATAAGTCCCTGAAAAAACATAATAAAAAATACCTTTTAGTATTGAGTGACGGTGGTGATGAAAAAGATTTCTCAAAAGAGATAGCTTTTGCAAAAGAGCATGAGATTGTCGTTTTTGTTCTTGGTGTGGGAACTGCCAAAGGTGCACCGATCAAGTTGAAAAACGGAAGTTTTATCAAGCAGCATGGTGAAATTATTGTCTCAAAACTTAATGAAAATATTGCTGAGCTTGCAACACAAACAGGGGGCGTTTACATAGAGTACACGAACTCCAATGAAGATATGAAAGCGATGCTCTTGGAGATAGAAAAAGTGAGTGAGAAAAAAGAGCTCAAAAGTGAAAAAATCCAGCGTTATATACCGCTGTTTTACTTTCCACTCGGTATGGCTCTTTTACTTCTGCTCATTGCAACGAGTTCTATGAGTAAACGCGAGAGTGTTACTTTGCCGTCTGCTTTTTTAATGTTTGCTTTGATGTTTACAACCCCTGAGCTAAAAGCCGGTGTGCTTGACTTTGTGCAACTTGGTGAGGCAAAAAAAGCATATGAAGAACACAACTATGCCAAAGCCTCCAAGATCTATGAAGAGTATGCGCAAAAAAGCCATAACGGAGAGAGTTATTACAATGCGGGGAACGCTTACTATAAGGAAAAGAACTATAAAAAAGCGATAGAAGCATATGAAAAAGCTACATTTGATAACAAAGTACAGCGTGCTCAAAATTTTGCAAATCTTGGAAATTCCTATGCAAAAACAGGAGATATGAAAAATCTTCAAAAAGCGGTAGAAGCTTATGAGAACTCTTTAGAGATTCAAGAGGATAAAGCTGTCAAAGAGAACCTTGAAATGGTGAAAAAACTGCTCAAAGAGCAGGAGCAAAAAAACCAGAACAAAGACTCCAAAAAGAATGACAAGCAAAATAAGGACAAACAAAACAAGGATCAAAAGAGTAGCGATTCAAAAAAGAATAAAGACTCTGATAACAAAGAGAAAAATTCCAAAAATAAAGACAAGTCTGAGAAAGATCAACAAAACAAAGAGAATGAGTCAAAAGATAAAAAATCTCAAGATCAAAAAAATAATTCTCAAAACAAAGAGGATAAAAACAAAGACAAGTCAGAGCAAAACAGTGGAGAAAACTCACAAGAGAACAAAAAAAACAAAAGTGATAAACAGGTAGCTCAAGATGAGAACAACACAAGCAAAGACAAAAAGAAGAAAAAACCTGATTTGAAACAGTTGAGTAAAGATGAGCAAAAA
>JALUKO010000243.1 GCA_027056525.1 Helicobacteraceae bacterium
CAGCCATAGCATCAATACGCTGCTCATCAAGTAAGAGCCTGTCTTTGAGTGCTGCTGTGAGGTTATTTTTATCAGCATCTGCCATATCAAGTGCATTCGCTTCCAAGAGATTCATAGTGTTGCTTCTAAGTGCATTTGCCATCTCTTTTAAAATTGCGTTTTTCTCTGCACCACTAAGGGTTGAGAGTACCCGACTGGCACTCTTTGCTTCTTCTAAAAATTTTTCCATATTTATACCTTATAGTCTAATAATGTTATACTACCATAAAAAATTTAGGACTATTATGAAAACTATAACTTTTATTGGAAATGGAAATATGGCGCTCAGTATTGCCAAAGGTCTAAAAGACAACTACAAGATAGAAGTTGTCGGAAGAGATATGGCAAAACTTGAGAAGTTTGAAAAAGCGCTGGGTGTCCCAACTGAGAAGTTCCTCCTCGATGGCTTTGATGTAGAAGATAAAACCGTACTTTTTTGCGTAAAACCTGCCAATGTTGAAGAGGTTGCCAACTATGTACAAGGTCAGGCGAGAGTTCTTTACTCTGTTTTAGCGGGAACAAGCATAGAAAAACTTCGAGAGAACCTCAATCCACATGCTGTTGTCAGGACCATGCCAAACCTTGCCGCAAGCGTTCATAAATCGATGACAACACTATGCGGAGATGAGGCATTTAAACAAGAAGCTCAAGAGATCCTTGGTGCTATTGGTACAACACTGTGGCTTGCAAGTGAAAAAGAGTTAGATATTGCAACTGCGCTCGCTGGAAGCGGTCCTGCATATCTGGCACTTATTGCCGAAGCTTTGGCAGATGGTGCAGTAAAACAGGGACTCAAACGAGATGATGCAATGTGTATCATGAGAGGGCTCTTTAGCGGTTTTGGTGAACTTATACAAGAGATACACCCTGCACTTCTTAAAGACGGTGTTATGAGTCCAGGAGGCACAACAGCTGCAGGTTATAGTGCACTGGAAGAAGCGGGCGTGAGAAACGGATGCATGAGTGCCATAGAAAAAGCATACAAAAAAGCCAAAGAACTCTAAAATTCACTATCTTTAATTATAGTATTATATAAAAAAATTAATTTTAAATTAATAGTTATATTTGTTTTGCTATAATCATGCAAAAAAGGAACTATAGCATTATGCAGACAAATACCAAATATAACGAGAGCAAAGTTATCTATGCCGGCTTTCTTCCAAGATGGATAGCTTTTACCATAGACAATGCGATCTTTGCCTTTATAACCGTTGTCCTCTTGTTACCTTTTCCATTTTTTGAAGACTCTTTTCAGGTAGCCATACAAAGAACACTGACAACACTTCTTTTAGTTGGCGTTATTTTGTATATGTGGGTAAACCTCGACGGTGCAACTCCCGGAAAAAAACTTATGAAGATCAAAGTAGTTGATGCAAACACTTTTGAGACCATAGGCTATAAACAGGCGGTGAAAAGATTTTTGGGTTATATAGTATCAAGTATTCCATTGCTACTTGGGTTTGTTGTGGGTGCATTTACAGGCAAAAAACAAACGCTTCACGATAAGATCGCAAACACTGTCGTTGTAGAGGGTGATTCACTTGTCCCTAAGGGGTAGGTAAATCACGCCATCTACATCATAAAAACTTTAAAATCTCTTTTTCTATCTCTTCTTTTTCGATAATCGTACTTTGTGCTATCTCTTTGGAAAAAAGCTCTTTTATCATGGCAGGTATCTCAACATTTGCATTTTTAGCGATCGACTCTAAAGCGACAAGATCTTCAGTATCGACTTCGCCTGTAAGTGCATTTGCAATAACAGGTGAAAACTTTGTCCACTCAGCAGTTGAGTACACAATAGTTTTGATCTCCTTTTTGCATTTCGTTTCATATGCTTTAAAACATGTTGCCGTATGTGGATCCATAAGGTAAGCGTCTTTTTCAAACGTCTCTTTTATATATTTTTTACCCTCATCACCATTACAAAAATCAGCATCAAATACCTCTTGTAGCTGTGTAAGCTCATCTTGAGTCAGCTCATAAGCACTCTTTGCCTCCAGATCAGACATAAGCTCTTTGGTTCTTACATCACCAAACATGTCATACAGAACTCTTTCAACATTTGAGGATTTTAAAATATCCATCGCAGGAGATGTCGTACCCACAACACTCTTCCCTGCTATATCATACTTTCCATTTTGAATAAGCTCGGTAAGAACATTGTTCTCATTTGAAGAGATAATGATCTTCTCAACAGGAAGTCCCATTTTCATGGCATAGTAACCACCAAGAGCGTTTCCGAAATTTCCACTTGGAACATTAAGGTAAACCTTCTCTCCCATACTTAGAGCATTCTGGCGAACAAGCTCTAAATAGCTGTGAATATGGTAAATGATTTGAAAGATGATACGCCCGAAATTTACAGAGTTTGCAGCTGAGAGGGAAACATTTTTTTCATCCAGTGCTTTTTTAAACTCTTCAGAAGCCAAAAGTCTTTTCAGTGCACTTTGTGCATCATCAAAAACACCATTGATACCTATCACTTTTAGGTTGGCTGCATCTTCTGTAACCATTTGAAGACGCTGAACATCACTCGTTCCGCCATCTGGATATAAACAGGCTACTTTTACATTTGCACGGTTTTTAAATGTTTCCAAGGCTGCAGGGCCTGTATCACCACTCGTTGCGGCTAAAA
>JALUKO010000244.1 GCA_027056525.1 Helicobacteraceae bacterium
TTATAAAGTCCACAAAGGCTGCAGCAAAGTACCTCTCACGCTTACATGACAGGTTTGGAAAGTGGTATCTCGCAGCTATTGCATATAACTGTGGAGAGGGAAGGCTTACGCGAGCCATTAAAAGAGCCGGCAGCGATGAGCTCTCTGTGCTTCTTGATCCTAAAAAGAAGTATATTCCAAGGGAGAGTAGATTTTATATCAGAAAGATAGTTGCACTTACACTTATGGGACAAGATGAACAGTTCTTGCTAAAAAGTGAGTATGAGCACCTTCTCAACCGTGCAAATGCCTACTCGGTATCGACTGTTAAACTCTCAAGCGGTGAATCACTCAGAAGGGTTTCAAAGCTTGTGGGGATACCGCTAAAAGATCTGAAAAATTTAAACAGACACCTAAAGTATGACTTTGTACCGCCATATACAGGCGGTTATGAGATACACATACCTTATATTAAACTCTCAGAGTTCAAACAAAAATACAAAAAAAGCAATATCAATAAGATCTACAAAGTTCATGTGGTCAAAAGAGGGGACAACCTTTCAAAGATAGGAAAAAAATATGGTGTCGCATATAAAGTGATTATGGACTTTAACAAGCTCAAACGTACCACACTGAGACTCAAACAAAGGCTTGTTATACCGATCGAAAACAAAACCTATGCCAAAAAGATCAAAAGTTCTTACTATTATATGGTTAAAAAAGGTGATACCTTAGGATCTATTTCACGAGCTCACAAGGTGAGCATACGCAACATCAAATTGCAAAACCATCTCAAAAGCAGTGTGATCAAAATCGGTGACAGGTTGAAAATTTATGAGTAGATATTTTTTAACCTCCATAGCTCTCTCAAGTATTTGTCTGAGTTTTTTTGTGGCAGGGTGTAGCACCAGAGGAGTGGGAGCTTATGCAAAACAAGACACAACATACTCACAAGAGATAGGTGAGCCAAGCGCCCAACCGGATAAGCAAACATACTCCCATCCGACTATGAGACCTTATGTTATCAGAGGTATTCGCTACCATCCTACAGTTGTAAGTGTCGGTGATGTGTTTAGGGGCAACGCAAGTTGGTATGGTCCTGATTTTCACGGAAAAGTGACATCAAATGGCGAGAGATACAACATGCACTCCATGACCGCGGCACATAAAACGCTTCCGATGAACACCATTGTTAAAGTGACCAATCTAAGAAACAACAAAAGCACGGTTGTTCGCATAAATGACAGAGGACCGTTTGTTGCTACAAGAATTATAGATTTGTCAAAATCAGCGGCAAAAGAGATAGACATGATAGGAACAGGTACAGCACCTGTGAGCATAAAGATCTTGGGGTTTGCAAGCAAAGGCAAGAAAAATATTCCGAGCAAAAAAGAGTTAAAAGCGGCACCACAGAAAAAGTCTACTGATAAATTTGCACTGCAGATCGCATCATTTAGCAAGATAAACGGTGCTATAATTACGCAAGAGAAGTATGACAACACCGATGGATACCGTACCATCATAAAAGATATAGATAACGAAAACGGCAGGATGTTCAAAGTGTTGCTCAAAGGGTTTAAAAGTGAGCAAGAAGCTAGGGACTACAAAAAATTGGGTCATTTTAAAAATGCATTTATTGTAAAAGAGGATTGATAATGATAAGCAAAAGTAGAAAAACAAAAGAAACAGATATAACGATCTCTTTAAAGCTATATGGAGAGGGCAAAAGCAACATAGATACGGGTGTAGGCTTTTTAAACCATATGCTTGAGAGCTTCTCAAAGCATTCACTCATAGACTTAAACATCGAGTGCAAAGGGGATACCCACATAGACGATCACCACAGTGTCGAAGATGTAGCCATAGTACTTGGATCTCTCTTGGCGGAGGCTATTTATCCGGTTGAGAAGATGGAGCGTTTTGGAAGTGCCAGTATTGTTATGGATGAAGCATGTGTGAGTTGTGATCTTGATCTGAGCAACAGACCTTTTATGGTGTATGAAGTAGATGTGAGCGGCAAAGTAGGGCAGTTTGATACAGAACTTGTAGAGGAGTTCTTTAGAGCTTTTGTGTTCAACTCAAAAATCAGTGCGCACATCATAGCCCAGCGAGGCAAGAACAAACACCACATCATTGAAGCTGCATTTAAGTCCCTTGCAGTTGCCATTCGCCGTGCTGTCAGTAAAAATGACAGAATCGGTATCCCAAGTACAAAAGATGTTTTATGATTAAGCTTCTTGTTTTAGATGTTGATGGCTGTCTCACCAACGGATCGATAATTTACTCAAATGATACTTTGGAAACAAAAGCTTTCAATGTAAAAGATGGTCTTGGGATCGCTACATGGATAAAGATGGGGCATCATGTTGCGATCATTACCGGAAGAAACTCTTTAGTGGTTGAAAGACGTGCGAAAGAACTTGGCATACAGCACCTCCATCAGGGGGTCAAAGAGAAAGAGAAAGTTTTAAAGCAGGTTATAGTTGAGTTAAATCTAAGCATGAAAAATGTTGCTGCCATCGGCGATGATCTCAACGATATTAAGATGCTTAAACTCGCAGCAAAAAGTTTTACGCCAAACGATGGTGTCAAGGAGATCAAAGAGATTGTAGATACTGTCTTGAGTAAAAATGGCGGTGATGGTGCAGTACGAGAGATGATCGATATACTTGTTGATGAGAATTATCAAAGAGAAGAGTTTATGGGTGTTTGGCTATAGTGAAACCTAAACAAGAGAGGGCATTGTTATAAATATCAATATTTTTTTTATTTTTATATCTGTTGGTTTAGCGATGATTTTTTTTCTATTTAAGCCACTTGATATAAAACAACAGACCTTTACCGATGTGCCTTTGTTCAAGCTATCTGACTTTACCCTTTATGAGCTAAATCAAGAGGGGCTTGTAACGCTTATGAGTGGAACTCATGCAACAAGATACAGTAACAGGTATGTTGTCTCAAATATAAACTATACAGATAATTCAAAAGATTTTATAGCGAACATGAAAGCAAAAGACGGTCTGTACAAAGACAAAACAGTCGATCTGAGCGGGGGTGTCGTGTACCATAGAGAAGATGGACTTGTATTTGAAACACAAAAGATCACTTATAACAAAGAAACGACTATACTCAGAGCAAACCAAAAGTTCATAATGTACAGAGGAGATGATACAATGACAGGCTCCTCAATTGTTTATAACAACAAGCTCAACAAAGTAAGAGCAACAAACATAGAAGCACAATACAAACTACAGGAGAAAAAACTATGAGATTTTTACTATTTTTAACTATTTTTTTCATCTCAATCACATATGCACAACAACTCAAAGTAAAAGCCAACCTTGTCAATGCCGATGAAAAAGCAGGTATATCAGTCTTTGAGGGTGATGTGAACATTGTCAAAGGGACAGATGAACTCAATGCTTCAAAAGTGACCATATATACCAATGTAAACCATGAGCCTACAAAGTTTATAGCCAAAGGTGATGTTTCTTTTAATATTGAAACACAAAATGGTGCTATATACAAAGGGCAGGCAGGTGAAGTTATCTATAAGCCGATTGAAAAAGAGTACCATTTCTTTAAAAATGTACACCTGCAACAAATTGATGAAAAAAAAGAGATCATTGGTGATGAAGTCGTTTTAAAAACAGTTGAGGGCAAAGCGTATGCAAAAGGCGCAAAAGCTGAGCCGGTCATCATGATATTTGATATGCCGGAGAAGGAGTAAATATGGTAGAGATAGTAGATGCTAAGTTTGTAACTTCTGCACCCAATATAAATATGGCACCAGAGACACTTGAGCAAAATGAAGTAGTTTTTATGGCTCGAAGCAATGTAGGAAAAAGCTCATTGCTCAATGCTTTGACAAACCATAAAGGCTTGGCAAAAGTGTCATCTACGCCCGGAAAAACAAGACTTATCAACTACTTTGATGTTACGTTTTTAGATAGAGAGAGTTCTGAGAAGCTTTGTGCAAAGTTTGTTGACTTGCCAGGATTTGGGTATGCAAAGGTCTCCAAGTCCATCAAATCTGACTGGGAAAAAAATCTGACAGATTATATTTCGCAAAGGGAGCAAATAAAGATATTTATACACCTTATAGACTGCAGACACCCTCATCTCGAAATAGATACTTCTGTAAGTCAGTTTTTATTTGAAAATGCAAAAGAGGATCAGTATATTTTACAGATCTTCACCAAAATAGACAAGCTCAACCAAAAAGAGCAAAATGCACTCACAAAGCAGTTTCCAGAAGCGTTAATGGTCTCAAGCTCAAAAAAGAGAGGAATGCACAAAATTATAAAGATCATTTATGATATTTTAAAGCAAAAAGATGAAGAAGAGAGAGATGAGTAGTATCAGATACTCAAAAGCCAAACTCTCAAACATTGCCCATATGCAAAAGCTGGTAGAGCCCGAAGTTGAATCGGGGATGATCCTTATGAGAAGTGCAGATGAAATCGCAACAAACATACGCTCATACACTTTAGCTTTTCATGATGATGAACTTGTAGGGTTTTGTGCTTTGCATATCCATACATCATACTTGGCTGAGATACGCTCTCTTATAGTCAAAGAGAAATTTCGCGGTGCCAAAATAGGTGAAAACCTTGTGAAACACTGTGTTGATGAAGCAGAACAACTAGGCCTTCAAAAAGTACTTTGCTTAACATATAAGCAATCATTTTTTGAAAGACTGGGATTTATAGAGATCCCAAAAGAGTCACTTCCAGAACATAAGATCTGGGCTGACTGTATTAAATGTAAACATTTCCCGATATGCAACGAAGTCTCACTCATCAAAAACCTTTAACGCTCTTTGCGTATATATTTTTCTTTATTATATACGAGAGCCTAAGCAGTATCTACCTTTTTTTACCCCCTTTGCTTGCGGTACTTTTTGTACTTTTTGCAAAAGCTCTAAAAAGCGGTAACACTATCTCGGTTCTTTTGGTTTCGTTTTGCCTTGTTGTTTATGAGGCAGAAAACGGCTACCTTCTTTTTAGCAGCATTATCTACTTTTCACTTGTTTATAAACTTCTTTTACCAAAACTCAACAAAAACTTCTCTTGCAAATCATGCATAAATATCTCTTATGTTTTACTGGCGTACTTAGGCTATTATCTGTTTTGTACAGTGCTTGCAAATATTTTTTTACTCCCTATGCCAAGCATCAGTTTTTATATAATTTACTATATAGTAATTGAATTTTTCATTGTGAGTATATTATGAAAATAAAGTTCATTGTAGCTATCTTTTTATCTATCTGGTTAGCACTGATAGTAAGGGTTTTTTTTCTTGCCGTGGAGTCTCACAACTACTACCAGAAACTCTCACATAATAACACCATCAAAGTTGAACAGATCGCACCGGTCAGAGGCGAAATAGTTGATAGAAACAACAAACCTATCGCCATAAACAAACTGGGTTTTAAAATACAACTTGCACCGCACCTGAGATCTAAAAAAAATATAAAAACATTCAATGAAGAACTTGAAACACTCATCAAGCTGCTTCCCGACTTGGACAAAGAAAAGCTTATAAAACGCTACAAGAAAAAAGACTCTTACTATAACCATAACTATATAGATATCGTTGATTTTATCTCCTATAAAGATATTATGCCTATTTACTCCATACTCAATTTAAGAAAAAATATAAAGATCATACCTGCACCAAAAAGATACTATCCTTATGGTAAAACGGGTGCGCATATTATCGGTTATGTCTCACGGGCAAACAAAAAAGATATAAAAAACGATAAACTTCTTGAACTTATAGGCTATACAGGGAAAACAGGCGTTGAAAAATACTACAACACATATCTGCAAGGTAAAGCGGGAACAAGAGAGATCAAGGTCAATGCAAATAACCAGGAGATAGAAGAACTCTCATACAAAAGTGCCTTGGAAGACACAAAGCTGACGCTCAATGTCGATATAGAACTGCAAAAATACATATCCGGATTTTTTAAGAACAAAGCGGGTGCTGTTGTAGTTATGGATGTTAATGGTGCCATACTCTCTGCGGGCAGTTATCCCGAGTATGACCTCAATACTTTTGTATCAGGTATATCATACAAAGAGTGGAATAAACTTGCGAACAATCTTGATAAACCATTTACAAACAAACTTGTTCACGGGCTTTATCCACCAGGATCGACTATAAAGACAGGTCTTGGACTTATCTACATCACTACAGAGATTTCACCTTATTGGAGTGTAAACTGCAACGCTGTTATGCCACTTGGTAAGCGTGTGTTTCGTTGTTGGAAAAAACATGGTCACGGAAAAACCGGAATACGCAAAGCGATACGTGAGAGTTGTGATGATTACTTCTATAAAGGAAGTTTAAAAGTTGGTATCAAAAAAATGAGTGATGGACTCAAAAGATACGGTCTTGGGAAAAAAACCGGAATCGATCTGCCAAATGAGTTTATAGGTACTGTACCGTCACGTGAATGGAAAATGAAAAAATACAACCAACCATGGTACAGGGGGGAGACGGTCAACACATCAATAGGTCAGGGGGATTTTTTAACAACACCCATACAGATAGCACAACTTACAGCTCTTATGGCAACGGGAAAACTTCCCACACCACACTTAGCGAAAATGGTAGGTGATAAAGCTTACACACCTGTTTTTCAAGATGTTTTGACAAAAAAAGAGCTTAAAAAACTGCCGCTGATTCAAAAAGCGATGTATGATGTATGTAACAATCCAAAAGGAACCGCTACACACTACCTAAACACTAAGGTAAAAATAGCCGGAAAAACAGGAACCGCGCAGGTTGTTGGTATCTTACAAGATATAAAAGATAGGGAGCTTGAGCATGAGATGGAGTACTATACTCGCTCACATGCCTGGTTTACAACCTATGGTCCCTACAAGAACCCACAGTATATTGTTTTGGTGATGGTGGAGCATGGTGGACATGGTGGTGCTGCAGCAGGTAAGATCGTTTCAGGAATATACAACAAGCTTTTAGAGCTTGGGTATATTAAAAAATAGTGTCCTAAACGGCGAGTAAAGAGTTTTGTATAAATAAAGCAAGAATAATGAGTAAAAAGATAGCTCCCGCTTTATTGTAGAGTTTGTTGGCAAGTATAAACAAGAGTGCAAGTGATGCTGCAACCATAATCATCATGTCAAATTTTGTAGCTACAAGGTCTATAGTAAGTGGGTTGAGAAGTGAAGCACCACCAAGAACCATAGAAAAGTTGGCAACGTTTGAGCCTATAATATTTCCTATACTCATCTCTGCATTCCCTTTTTTTACCGCTACCAGAGATACTACAAGTTCTGGAAGAGATGTTCCTAAAGAAATAAGAAAAATACCGATGATCCACTCACTGATACCGAAGTCTCTTGCTATACTTGTACCGCTCTCAATAACAAAGTTTGCTCCACCTATAGTAAAAGTAAATCCTATGGCTAAAAGAATGATGCTTTTTCCCCAGTTAAACTTTTCTTTGGCAAGATCTTCATCTATCTCGCCTTCAAGATCTTCTTTGGAAGAGCTAAAGAGGAATACGATGTAAGAAACCATAAGAAGCAGATATAAAATCCCGTCAAACCTTCCTATCTCCCCATCTTGCACCATAATAAAAAAGATAACAACCGGTATAACAACCCAGGCACTGTCAAGCGCAAAAAGGTTTCTGTTTGGATTCATTTTTTTAGCCATGATAAAAACAACACCAAGAACAAGGGTTATGTTAAAGATAACACTTCCCACAACATTGGCAACTGCCATATCACTTTTACCTTGGGCAGACGCCATCATAGATGCTGCCATTTCAGGTAAACTTGTACCAAAAGCCACAAGCGTAGCACCGATAACAAAGTGTGATATATTAAAATGCAGAGCTATTCTTTCAGACTCTTTGATAATAAAATCAGCTCCATAAATCAAAGCTGCCATAGCAGCAAAGAAAATTAAAAAATCCATTGTTATCCTTGTGTTCGTATTATTAAGCTTTGAGGTAAACGAAACTGTTGTATGAGTTGTGCCTCTTTTTCTCGCATCTCACCCTTATCTATTTCGTGGTCGTATCCCAGAAGGTGCAGTAAACCATGAATGAAAAGAAGCGCAAGTTCTTCAGAAGTATCATGTCCAAACTCTTGCGCACGCTCTTGTATATGCTCAGCCGAGATCACTATGCTTCCAAGAGGACCCATAGGTATCGCTTCGTAGGGAAAACTCAAAACATCGGTATCTTTGTCAATATCTCTATGCTCTTTGTTTATCTCTTGTATCTCTTTGTTGGATGTTATAATGAGTTCTATCTCTTTATCTGTCATCTTCATAGCGATAGATTCAAGAAGTGTTGTATCTATATTTAGAGATGTTCTGTTATCTAGTTCAATCATAAGTGGGATTATATCGAATGAGGCTTATACTTTGTAAATACACATACAAAAAGTATGTGTAAACGACTACATTATGGAGAATTAACTCCGTTTAACTCATAAGGTCTAAACTTTTTCCCATACCTGTTTTTTGAGCAGTATTCATATTTTTTGTTTGCTCTTGGGCACCTTCTAAGAGTTTTAGAACAGATTGTTCTTGTACTTGTGTTGCTTTTTTCATAGCATCAATGCTTGCTGTAGCGCTGTTTGTTGCAGATGAGACAGACATAAGCTCTCCTTCTTATTATATTATTGTCACATTATAGGAGGAATTTGTTTTAAGAGAGATTAAAAAAAATTATTAGAATATATGCTAAAATACTCCCATGAATACAACGAAAACAATAAAAAAAGCAGTATGTGTTATGAGTGGCGGTATGGACTCAACGCTTGCTGCCTATATGATGAAACAACAAGGGTTTGAGATAGTTGGTGTCCATTTTAACTATGAGCAAAGAACACAAACAAAAGAGTTGGAGTGTTTTCATAAAATAGCTCATGATCTTGATGTGTCAAACAAGTATGTACTTGATCTTGATTTTTTTAAACATCTGGGTGCTTCAGCATTGACCGATAAAAGCATAAGTGTACCAACGGATGGTGTAGAAGAGGGTGTACCTGTAACCTATGTACCTTTTAGAAATGGTATTTTTTTAAGCATGGCTGCTGCAATAGCAGAAAAAGAGGGTGCTCAGGTGATAACCATAGGTGTAGTTGAAGAGGACAGCAGTGGATACCCTGATTGTAGAGAAACATACATAAAGAGTATGCAAGAGAGCATAAATCTCGGTACGAAAGATGAAACACACATAGAGATAAAAATGCCGCTTGTGCATCTGAAAAAATCTGAAATAGTTCAAAAATCACTGGAACTTGATGTTCCCCTGCACCATACGTGGAGTTGCTATAAAAACGACTCTAAAGCATGTGGTGTTTGTGATAGTTGCAGACTAAGACTTAATGGCTTTACAATAGCGCAGGTAGATGACCCTATAGAGTATGAATGAGATTATATTTAAAGACCTGAAGATAGAGCATATTGCAAAAAAAGGCCTTAAAAACAGCTATATTACAGTTAAGCCTTTCTTTGTAAAAGGTTTGGCACATGCAAAGATAGTGCTAAAAACACCCTGCATCTCTGAGTACCACCTGCATGAACTTCTCACACAAAAAGAGCGATGGATACGAAAAAGTGTTGAAAAAGTTTATGCAAATCTTCCAAAAAACATAAACCTCGAAGATGAGCTTCTTCTCTTTGGTGAACTTTACAGTATAGATCACTATGAAGCACATACACTAAAAGAAGCGCTTCAAAGATTAAGAGTGAATGATGAAAAAAATATTTTGAAATGTTATGACAGCTTTTATAAAAACTATGCACAAAAGTACTTAAGCCAGCGCTTAAAGCACCATGCTTCACTAATGAACTTAAGCTACAGCCAACTCAAACTTAGAAAGATGAAAAGCAGGTGGGGGAGCTGCAGCTCACAAGGCACTATCACGCTTAACACACAGCTTATGAAGATAAAAAAAGAACTTATCGAGTATGTAATTGTTCATGAACTGGCACATTTGCGTCATATGAACCACTCAAAAAAGTTTCATGATTATGTTCAAAAATATCTTCCAAATGCAAAGCAACTCAGAAGTGAACTTAAACAGGTCAATATACTTTTTTAGTTTTGAAAATACTCAATATGGTATTTACTTGATGGTGACCAAAGCATCCAACCGCTTGTATTGACATCTTGGGCTGCTCGTATCTGCTCATTGACTTCAAACTTTTTATAGTATCTTTTTTTATGTGCATAATCTTTAAAATACTGCAACCATGGTCTTATTCTTGTTGTTTGTATTCTGCCTTTTGTATTTTTTATACTTCTGAATATCACTTCATAAGGGTGCTCAGAAGGGTATTCAAAATAAAAAGAACCTTTGGAAAATCCGGAAGGGTATAACATAGGAGCAAGATAGTCTGCATGTTTTGCGAGCGATACTATGGTTTGACCAATATTGTTATCATCTTTGCTCCAGCAAATGTTGCCATAAGTATCTACAGAGATAAATACCCCATATTTTCTCAGTTTCTTTTGGGCATCTTCTAAAAATTCACCAATAGCTTTGATTCTGTTTTCTTGTGTGTTCTCTTGACAAAAAATGAGTCCTTTTTTAGCCGGAAAACGTATGTAGTCAAAATTGATCTCATCAAAACCGACCTTTGCCGCATCTTCTGCTATTGCGATTGTGTATTTGTGTGCTCTTGTATCAAAAGGGTCAACCCATGCCATATTGTCATGGTTTCTCCATATCTCACCATTTTTTTTCTTTATCGCATATTGTGGATTATTGGATGCTTGCAGTTCATCTTTGAAAACAACTATGCGAGCGATGGTATAGATGTTTTTTGACTTCATTAACTCCATAAACTTCTCAATATTTTTAATAGTGCGTTTATGCCATGCTCCATAACTGTTTGCCTGCTTAAACGAAGTTTTGTACGATGTTGAACCATATTCATTTTTTACATCTACCACAACAGTATTGATATCTGTATTGTCTATGATATGTAAAATCCTTTTTATGGTTTTAGAGTTTATGTTGGCACCCCAAAAAGAGAGATAGAGTGCTTTTACATGAAAACTCTCAAGTTTAAATGTTGTTGTATTGGAATCTTTTGAGAAGCTAAAAGGTCTGTAGCCATATGCTTTTACATGAAAAAGCTCTTCATCACTTTGTATGGAGAAACTGCCGTTCTCATCTGTTTTAACACTGTGTTTGGAATCACTGATAATTGCTTGAACAATAGGTTTAGAGGTGTTTTTATCTAGGATGACACCGCTAAAAGAAGCACATAGCAGTGTTTGAAAAAGTAATGAAAGAAAAAGTAGTTTTTTCAAGTATATTCTTTATGGTTGAGTTTGTCTGGAATTATACTTGGTTTTGATTAACACTTATCTCACGTTCAAGAAGTAGCGTAAACTTGTGTCACTCCACCCTTTTGAGAGTTGTAAATGTTTTTTTATAGAACTGTACACATGCTCAAAGTCTTTGTTCTTTGCACTAAGTTCTTCTATAACCTCTTTGAGAGCTTTTTTTCCTGCATTGGTAACATCTTGGGGAAATTGCAACAGTGTAACGTCCAACTCTTTTAACTTCTGAAGTGCTACAATATTTTGAGCATGAAACTCATAGGTCATATTGGCATTCATCTCACTTGAGGCCACTTCTATAATTGACTGATGCTCAAAAGCAAGTTTGCTCCACGAATACTTGTTAAAAGTAAGTTCCAAAATAGAACCCGGTTCATGCCAGCCCGAATAATAGTACGGAGCTACTTTATAAAACCCCATTTTAATATCAAGTGCAGGTCCCACCCACTCTGTTGCATCAATAACCCCACGCTCCAATGAGGTATATATTTCACCGGCAGGCAAAAGGATAGGATTGACACCCATTTTTGCAAAAACTTCTCCGCCAAGTCCCGGGATACGCATTTTAAGACCCTGCATATCTGCTAAAGAGTTTATCGGTTTTCTAAACCATCCACCCATTTGGATATTTGTATTACCGCCTAGAAAAGGGTGCAGATTGTATTTTGCGTATTGTTCACGCCAAAGATCAAGCCCTCCGCCATAAAGCATCCAGGAGTTGATCTCTTCAGCCGTAAAACCAAACGGGATACCACTGTAAAGTGAAAAAGCGGAATTTTTTCCTTTCCAATAGTAAGGACCCGAGTGAAACGCATCTATTTGACCACTAGAGCACGCATCAAACACCGCAAGAGCAGGGACAAGCACATTTTTTGGATAGAGCTTGATCTCTAGCGAACCACCACTGACATCTTTCACTCTTTGTGCGAACTTCTCAACCCCTGTGCCCATGATGGGAAAGTGCGCCGGCCAACTTGTAGCAAGCTTGATAATTGTTTTTTTATTTTTGTTTATATGGACTCTTTTACTCTGTGCATCTTTAGGTTGGGGATGTTTTGAGTAGTCAATAGCCTGACGATTGTTTTCATTACAACCACCTAGTGCCAAAGCCGCCGATGCTGCTGTTGCTGTTGTTAAAAAATCTCTTCGGTTCATCTTTATGTGCCTTGTAAATAATAATGGCTAATTATATTGTATATCTCATATAAAGGCAAAAAAAATTATATGATCTATAAAACAAAAAACTATAAATAAGTTATCGTATATTATTTAAGTTATCAAGATATAATTTCATCACAAATAAACAAAAGGAACAGATGTGAAAATAATAACAAAACTACTCCTTGTTATCTCATTTTTTGCTATAACGCTCAATGCTAACACACAAGAAGCGTCTACAGTCATAGATAAAATGATACAGGCATACGGTGGAGAAAAAAACCTCAAACAACTCAATGCGTACGAGCAGGTTTGGCATATCGAGACGAAAACAAGTAAAAAAAACGGAACAGATTATAGAAAAGTAGCTTTGCCGGATTTTCTTAGAACTGAGCTTGTGTATCCCGATAAAAATGAGATAAGAGTGATCATAAAGGATTATGGGACAAAACAATACGGCAATAAAAAATTTCAAGCGCAAGGACCAATGCTTGATGCAATGAAACTTCAACTAATGAGGCTCTACTCTCCACTGACACTTAAAAAGAAACTGAAAAATATCACACTTGAAGATGAAAAAGATCACTATGTTTTGACGATCAGCAAAGGGAGTATCTCTGCTAAATATTTTGTTTCCAAAAAAACTTTTTTTATAGATAAAGTGGTCGGTAATTTAAAAATCAACGGTAACGCAATGGCTTTTTTAACGATCTACAAAGACTATAAAGCGCAACATGGTGTTATGTTTCCCCATACAGAAGTAAAATACGCAGGAGGAATAAATACAGCTGTTATGAGCCTCAAAGAGATGCGTTTTGTTCGAGCACCAAAAGTGCGACACCACCTGTGATCTAAAAGTTCAAAGTCAACTGTGTTTGATTTGACAAAGGTTTGTTTAAAATAGACTTATCCACTCCAACTATAAGGGCAAAGTGAAACTTTGTGCCTTTAAGTATGTTGATAATCTCACTCTCTTTTTTATATTTAAAAATATCATCACTCTCTTCATAATCGCATCTATCTGGAAGTATATAGATTGTCTTTGCCCAATTAGCCTGCTTTTGCAAAAATTTTATCTCTGATGTTATCAAAGTGGTGTTGGATTCAAAGATAAGAACCTTATCACTTGTCCCAAACTCTTTGATCTCAAAGTTTTTGTTTGTAAATACTGCTTCAAAGTGATCGATAGGGGTAAATTTTCTTAGTCTAAAGTTGATTTTCAAACTTTTATACAAGTGCAGTAGCTCTTCGAGATAGGGGATGAAAAAAGGCGATATAAGTTGTCTTTCATAAAAAGTGTTTTCATAAATAAAAGAAGTTTCAAAAAGTGTTTGCTCCATAATGGTTATGGTTTGAGAAGTGGTTTTGATAAAAGGTTTTATATTTGTAAATATATTTTTATCGCTAAGAGCAGGGCAGAACAAAACGGTACTGCTGTCATCAACATTCCATAACAACTTAAAAATAGAGCGTATATCGCCGTTTATGGTTATAAAATTCTGCTCAGTGATAACCTGCAGCGCAAGTTTTAAAATAATCTCATTACACTCATAGGCAACGATCTCTTTTTCTATAAGCTTAAAACGCAAAAGACGCTTCAGAGACTCCTCAACATCTTGAACTTTGATCCAGGCGATCTCACTGTCGCTGATCTGAGTGGGTTTGTCAAATATAACACCATAGGCACCGTTTATAATAGCCTCTTCAATAGCACTCTCATCAAAAGCTATAAAAAGATCACCCCTTTTTACTTTGTGTGCTTCAAACACAACATCATCAAAACTATTTACAAACGGCTCATTTACAAGTTTTCCATAAGTTAGTGCTATGGTATTTTCAAGTCTCATCCAATAGGTGTACCCGCTTTTTTAGGTTTTTCCGGTCTCACTAAACATAAACCATCTTCATCTTTAGCAGCAAGAAGCATTCCCTCAGAGATCATTCCCATGAGTTTTGCAGGTTTGAGGTTTGCAACAACACATACCTGTGTATCTACAAGAGATTCGGGTGAGTAAAACTCTTTAATTCCCGCCACAACTTGTCTAGGTTGCTCTTCACCCAGATCTACTTGAAGTTTCAGAAGTTTTTTACTTTTTGCAACTTCCTCGGCTTCTATTACAGTACCGACCTTGAGTGATGTTTCAAAAAACTGACCAATCTCTATGAGATTGTCTTTTTCTGTGTTATCAACTTTTTTCTGTTCTTTCTTTTCTTGTTTTGGTTTGTTAGGTTCCGCTTTTGGTGCTTCATTCATCAAAGGCTCTTCAACTCTTGGAAAAAGTGGTGGAACTTTTTTAATATTAAATAATTTTAAAAGCTTTTTCTCTAAAATAAGTTCTTTATAGCTGTTGTTGTCAATCGTAAAGTTCAAAGCTTCCGCTATGGTTTGTGTTGTACGAGGCATAACAGGTGAGAGCATCACTGAAGCTTTTGCAAGAACATTTGCAACAAGAGCAACCGTTGCGAGTGCTTCATCTTTTTTATCTTCTTTCATTTTTACCCAAGGTGCATGTTCTTCTATCGCTTTGTTACCGATAGAAAAAAGTTTCCATAGCTCTTCAAGATATCTGTGTGTTTGAAAACTTTGCATAAAAGCATCAAGTGAGTCCAACACACTGTTCATAGCATCTATCTCTTTTGTATGATACTTTATAACATCAACACTGTCTATCTCAAAATCGGAATATTTACCACTCATACCAATAATACGGTTTAAGAGGTTTCCAAGATCATTGCTAAGCTCAGAGTTAATTCTGTCTATAAGTGCTCGTTGGGAAAAATCACCATCTTGACCAAAAGGAACCTCTCTTAGCATAAAGTATCGTAAGTTTTCAACGCCATAAGCATCTGAAACCTCTTTTGGTGAGATAACATTGCCTTTGGACTTTGACATTTTTTCACCATCGCGTGTCCACCATCCGTGTGCACCGATATGTTTAGGAAGCGGCAGATCCAAACTCATCAAAAATGCCGGCCAGTAAATAGCATGAAATCTTAAAATATCTTTACCGACAAGTTGAGCGGTAGCAGGCCAATAGCTCATATTTGCTTCATCGTTACCATAACCAAGAGCAGTTACATAGTTTAAAAGTGCATCAAGCCACACATACATAACATGCTTATCATCATTGAGAGACTCGGGCATTTGTACACCCCAGGTAAAGGATGTTCTTGTGACCGATAGATCACGAAGACCGCCTTTTACAAAGTTAATGACTTCATTTGCACGTGAGCGAGGAAGAATAAAGTCCGGATTGTCTGCATAGTATTTTAAAAGAGCATCTTCATATTTTGAAAGTTTAAAGAAGTAGCTTTCCTCTTTTACAACACTTGTACTTCTGCCACAATCCGGGCAAAATTCACCATCGGTAAGTTGTGTTTCAGGAAAGAAAGTCTCACAGCTTACACAGTAATGACCCTCATAGAAATCTTTATATATATCACCTTTTGCATACATAACTTCAAACGCTTTTTGAACACCACGTTTGTGCTCTTCATCTGTTGTTCTTATGAATTTGTCATAACTTATTTCAAATTCATCCCAAAGATTTTTAAACGTTGCACTAATCTCATCAGCAAATTCCTGTGTCGGCTTGTTGTTCTTTTGTGCTGATTCTTCTATTTTTTGACCATGCTCATCAGTTCCTGTTAAAAAGAAAGTATCTTCCCCTTTAAGTCTTTCATAACGAGCTATTGTATCGGCAATAAAAGTAGTATATGCATGCCCGATATGCGCTTCTCCGTTGACGTAGTATATAGGTGTTGTTATATATTTGCTCAATTTTCAGTCCTGTTAAATGTAATGGTGGTATTTTAGCCAAATAGGCTTATAATTTTCAATATTTTTAAAACTCAAACCCGCCGGTTTCACCTTTGCTCATCGAGTTATAAACTGCTTTAACATAGTCACTTCTCAATTCACACGCTAAAAACTGCTCACATAAAGAGCAGCTTTGTAACCCTTTTTCTTTTTGACAATTTTGTACTTTTTGTATCATCTCATCAAGATGAATTTCAAACTTGTCTGTTGTGTTGTTATGCATTGTCTGCATACACCTCTTTTACTTTTGCGATCTCATTTTTTGAGCCAAAGAAACACGGAGATGTGTCATGAAGGTGTGCATATCCAAGGTCAAGTACTCGTTTATGTCCGTCTATTGCCTCGCCACCTGATTTTTCATAGACAAACGCAAACGGAAACACTTCAAATAAACGACGCAACTTTCCTTCCGGTTTATCAGAAGTAGCAGGATAACTAAACAATCCGCCTCCCTTAAGAAGGATCTGGTGCAGATCCGGAACCATACCGCCTGAGTAGCGTAGACGATATCCATCAGCAAAAAAACCATCAATCATAGCTTTATGATAGCTTGGCCAGTTTTGCTGTGTTCCTCCCGGAGCCATGAGTTTGCCTTTTTCATTCAGATGAATTTCTTTGACAAATTCAAACTCACCGGCTTGCAACAGGTAAAGTTTTGTTTTATTATGAGCAAAAACCATCTCTACACGAGGTCCATAGACAACATAACATGCAGCAACCATATTTTGCGAACCAAAATCACCTTCGTAGATACCAAAAATAGAGCCTACGCTAAGGTTGACATCAACCAATGATGAACCGTCCAAAGGATCATAGGCGATAAAATACTTGCCATCTTTATGTAAAACTTCGGCATGTTCTTTCTCTTCAGAAGAGACCGTGTGTACAGAAGCTACACGAGAAAACTCCTCTTCGATGATCATGTCACATTTTATGTCAAGCTCAAGCTGTGTTTCACCGGATGAATTTTCCTGTTGAGAATACCCTATATCTTTTACATCAATCGCTTCTTTAATTCTTTTTGCACTTCTTTGAATTGCGTCAAATATATCTTTCACTTACACTTCCTTTGCATTTTTTAAAATCCACGATATCACGTCATCGGGGTTATTTAGATCTAAAATATCAACATTTTGAGGTATATCATACTTGTTTGTTTCTACACTCTCATCGATCGCCAAAGCATTCATATAAGAAAAATAATCACTATCAAGTGAGTTTCTAAATATACCGATACGAGGCAATGGCAAATTTTTAAGTCCCTCAACCAATAAAATATCAAACTTCTCAAAAAGTCTGATCATCTCATCGAGATCCTTGTTGCGTTGAGAAAAGTAAGTGGTACGGGTAGGGGAGGTTACAATAACTTCTGCTCCTGTATCACTAAACTTATAACTGTCCTTGCCTTCTACGTCAAACCGTGCCTTATCCTTGGGATCATGCTTGATAATCGCAACATCTTTAGAATACTCATGGATCAATTTTCTCGCCACTTTAAGAATAAGCGTTGTTTTTCCACTATTTGATGGTCCGGTAAATGCGACCGCTAATCTTTTGTTCACTTTTTCATCTTTGTTTTTAAAATTTAAGTGATTATACAAAAGACTCATTAAAAAGTTGTTTAATAAGCTATAATTCTATGTTTATTTTACAAGGAGAAGTATGAATTTTTTATCTCTAACAGCTGTTTGCGCCTTACTTCTGAGTGGATGTTCTTACAATAACGCATTTACAAAATTTCACATGCAAAAAGAACAAGAGCTGAGTGTTTCAAGCCTTCAAAGCAGCAAAATCGTCTCAAAAAACAACCAAATAGAGGGCGTACTTTCAGCCATTTATCTCAATGAGGTATATCCAAAATCCTTTAACCAAAATGAATACTTTTATATTTCTATCTATTTGAAAGATAAAAAAGAGATCTATGATCCAAACACAAATGAAGATGTTGCTCTTACTCTTATGCTAAATGGGGAGTTGCCGGTAAAGATAAAAAAACTTCCAAGTCAAAACCAGTTCTCACATCTTCTCTCAAGAACCAATAAGTGGAATATTTACTACCTTGTGGCATTTAAAAAGCAGGGCAACACACTTCATCTGCTCCTCAAAGGCAAAGATCTCTCTTCATCCACACTTGTGTACTATAAAGATGAGCAGTAGTCTCTTTAATAAAGAGAACCCAGTATAGCACTTATGATAACTGTAATGACCTGTAGCCCTATAACTATAACTAAGGGAGCAAGGTCGATTCCTCCCATATTTGTATTAATGAATCTTCTGACAAGATTATAAGCCGGTTGTGTTACTCTGTTTAAAAACTGCACGATAGGGTTATATGGATCAGGGTTTACAAAACTCAGAAGTGCGGAAATGATAATCACCCATATATATATGTTGATCAAACTGATAACAATAGAACCTAAACCTTGAACAATATCTATAATTACACTCATTTTACAATCTCACCTATATAGTTTTTTAAATGTTTGTATATCTCTGCAATATCAGGACCATGCTCTGCACCTGTTAAAAGAATACGTAAAGGCTTGAAAAAGTTTTTCCCTTTTAAACCGGATTCTTTCATAAGATAGTTTTTAAAATCATTATATTCTTCAAAGTAGGGTGCAGATTTAATGGTACTTGCCATTAAAAGTGCCTGTTCTTGAAACTCATCTGGTATATTTTTTTCTTCAAAAATAGGTTTTATCTTAGCTTTAAGCTCTTTGGTTGTGCTTGCTTCTTCAAGATATATCTTTGCAAGCTGACCAATCTCATCATCTGCAAAACCAACATATCTTGAAAGTTCTTTTGAGTCAAGATTTTTTAAATGCTCATTATTGATATGTCTTAACATATCTATATCAAAACGAACAGGCGACTTTGAGATTTTTGTAAGCTCAAACCACTCGATCGATTCTTCAAGAGTAAATACCTCACAAGGGGGCTTATTTCCTATTAATATTAAATAATTTGAGATCGCTGAAGGCAAAAAACCCTCTTCTAAAAGCCATTTAACACTTGAAGCGTCATCACGCTTAGACATCTTTTTGCCCTCATTATTCAAAATAATCGGCAAGTGTGCATACTCCACTTTCTTTTCATACCCTAAAGCATTTCTAATATGATCTTGTTTAGGTGTGTTGCTCATATGATCTTCACCACGAATAACAATGGAGACATCACTGAGCATATCATCAACAGCACATGCAAAATTGTATGTAGGCGTTTTATCTTGTCTCATAATGATAAAACTGTCTATATCATCAGGAGCGAAGCTTATTTCACCTTTTATATGATCTTTCACCACTATAGGCTCTTGGGGCTTTTTGATTCTTATTGTAAAAGGGTTGGTATTGTCGATAACAAGCTCTGCCGGCAGCTCCGCACATGCGTCATCATAGCGATAAGCGATCTTGTTCTCTTTTGCTTGCGCACGTTTTTTCTCAAGCCATTGAGGTGAACAAAAACAGGCAAATGCCTTTTTCTCTTGAACAAGCTGCAATGCCATAGCCGTATGAAAGCGCACATTTTGGCTTTGATAGATAACCTGAGAGTATTCAATACCAAAAAGAGCAAGTATATCAAGGATCTCTTGGTCTTTACCTTCTATATTTCTTTCTTTGTCCGTATCTTCTATGCGAACGATGAGATCTTCGTTTTTTTGCTTTGAAACAATATAATTAAATAGAGCAACTCTCAAGTTTCCTATGTGCATATCACCAGTTGGACTAGGTGCAAATCTTAACATTAAAATTCCTAAAAAATAATTTTCGTAATTTTAACAAGTGTTTACTAATAAAGTTCTTTTTTGATTTTGATTTATTGTGTGAGTGTGGTGACCCCACGGAGACTCGAACTCCGGTAACATGGATGAAAACCATGGATCCTAACCGCTAGACGATGGGGCCACTAGGAAAAGTGTTATAGGGTGATAACATTAGATAATGTCACCTCGTTTTCCTGAGCCGAAAGTATATAGATTTTATTCTTAAAATAGTATAAAATCTTCTTGACTCAGAAAAGTTCAGCTTTAATTTCTATTCATAGAAATTACGTAGTGCTCTAATGATGACCGCATTTTTTGAAATACTCTCAGCTTTAGCATTGTCATTGACAACTTCGTAAAGATCTAAAGGAAGAGAGATAGAAAAAGTTTTTGTTTCTATTTTTTTCTTTTTAGTTATCATAGAGATAAGGTTTGTCAGAAGTTCTATGATTTTTTTTGTATCGATAGGTTTCTGAATAAAACTATTTACACCAACCTCAATAGACTGAGAAATTTTTTCTATATCATTACTAGCAGAAATAACTATAATGATCTGATTTGGATTGATCTCACGAATTTTACGAGAAAGCGCAATACCATCCATTCCAGCCATAACTATATCAACAAAAACAACATCCGGTTTAATTTTATTGTATGCTTCAAGTGCTTCTTCCGCATTAAAGTAAGAGTGCACATCGGAAAAAAAGTTCTTAAACGTTGAACTTAAAAGCTCATTTGTTACTTTTTCATCTTCAACAATCATCGAAGTAAGTTTTTTTGTTTGTCCAGTAAGCTGAACTAAATCTATATTTGCCATAAACCAATGTCCTAATTATGAAATTTGACTGTAATTATACAAATATTTTGGCAACAAACATAATAACACTAAATAACATTGACCAAATCCCCCTAATCTAGGGAATAAGAAAGGGCTAAAAAAGTTGTTGCAAAATATTAATATTTTAAATTGTTAATGAAAAGTCTCCATTTACTTGTACTTTTTAAACTTTTCAAGCCATTGCGTATCAGAATCAACTGCGTTATCTTTTTGAGTTAAAAGTGAATCTATGATATTTATAAGCGTTTCTTCATCCATGAATGTCAAGAGATTTGGATTTATCTCTGTTTTTTTGACACCCTCATATGAATTGAGTAGTTTTTGTATATCTTCAATAAGCTGATCTTTTCTATTCATATATTTCTCCATGCTCTATCAAAATCCATATTGTTAAAATAGATATCGTTTGTTAATTCTACCAAACCGGCCTTTTTCATGATTAAAGTTACTTTTTTAGGCCACTCTTGTCTATAGTTAAAAGAGTGGGGGATACCGCCAATTCTTTTAATAAACTCTATATTAGTATTCATATTAAACAATATGTCAATACCTTCTTGAGAGATGAGTTTATCAAGCCAAATCCTTGCATCCCTAAATGCCCGCACCTTGGAGCTTTTAACTATCCATCTTGTAGCAAAGTCATGTAAACATGCTTTTTGCGCTTTATTTTTCTCTAAAGGGTCACACAGAAGCAGATCTAAGTGCTTGGAAGTTCCTGCATATGGAAGAGGGCGATAGTCACGCTTTAAACTCTTTGGACGTTTTTTCCAAACAAGATCATTCTCTGAGCACTGTTTAAACTCTTTAGAGGAGATGAGTACACACTTTTTTGATTTTGAATATGGCAAATAAACACTCGGCAGTTCATAATCACCTCTAAAAGCACCCAAGCTAAGTATATTGCCGGTAATTTGAGACACATAACCTGAACCATAACCGGATTCAAGCCCTGCAATAGCTAAAATTGCTGCAGGTGGCAGCTTGTATATTTTGGCAACCTCTAGTGTATCATTGCTAATAGATGCATAGAACTCTTTTACATGATTATATTTTCTAAAACTAAAATCACTCGCACCTAAATGAATTATTGTTAACACTAAGATAGTTACAATTATATATGCTTGTTTCATAGCTATATTATATACTAAAAGGTGTAAGAGGAAGATAAGAGATCTATATTGGTTAACATAATGTAAATTCTCTTGAAAATAAGTAGGCATATCCTGAGTCAGGCACAACATAAGCCGGGTTTTGTTGTGATAGCATTAATCTAGTGCACAATTTACATAGTACCTCTAGCGAAACAATAGCATTGTAAGACTCTAACCATTTGTTTCTTGCTGCCATGTTGGGTTTACAAGCTCTTTATATTGCTATAAAGACTGGTGGTCTCTTACACCACCTTTTCACCTTTATTATCCAATGGATAAAAGTCTGTTTTCTGTTGCACTTTCCCTCGTATTACTACGGCCATTAGTTAAATGGAACATTGTCTTACAGCAGCCCGGACTTTCCTCTTGAAAATCAAGTCACTATCTGTTGTACCTGTGTAATTCTACAGAAAATATCATTTATTTTTCCTGTTTTTATTTTATGAACATATGTTCATAAAATAATGTATACACATGAACAATCGTTCACTAACAATTAAGTATAGATTAACGAGTGTTCATATATACTTCTAGGAAAGTTAACATTTGTTCATATTAATAAAAAAGGTTCAAATATGCCCGAAAATACGACGATACACAAAAGAGTCGGCACAAAAGCCAAAATACTCAAAGAGTCTAAAGCCCTCTTCTCTAAGCATGGTTACAAAGGTACAAGTGTAAGAAAAATAGCTTCAAAAGTTGGTATTAGAGAGAGTGCTCTTTATAATCATTTTAAAAATAAAGAGGAGATCTTTTTGGAGGTAGCACGTGAGATCTTTACATCGCCCTTTTCTTTTAACAGTGATGATATTAGAGAAAACGCATTGAAAGGAAAGATTTTTTTACAGAAATTTGCTATGCAATATAAGCTTCTTACATTTGATAAGAACAACGAAAGTATGTTCAGAATACTTCTTATAGAGCTACTGCAAAACAAAGAGCTAAGAGAGCAATTTATAAGTGATTTTCATGATAAAAATATAGGTATTTTATCAGAGAGCTTTTTTATTATGATGCAAAACTCACTTATTCGATCTAATGATCCTATGATTATTTCTTATGAGTTTTTATCTACCCTATTCTACATTAGATTACAGGTAACACTATTGCGATTTGACTCATTGTCTACTAATAATCTCTCAACTCAATTTGAAAAACATGTAGATTTCTTCTGGGATAGTATCAAAACATAATATATTCTATAGTTGATACTTAAAAAAATATTATATAATATTAAATTAGTTTTTAAAAAAAGATAGCCCTTAGACTATCTTTTTTAATAAATAAACTATTTAGCAGCTGCCATAGCTTCTTTAGCATATTTTTCACCAAGCTCATAAGCAACTTTATTTACTTCATGAACTTTAGCAGGTACTTTTGAAAGCATTGTTTCTATAAGTACATCTTTATCAATAGCATTCATCATTGTATTTGCAATTGCAAGTGCAACAACAGATTGAGTAATAACGTTACCAACCTCTTCTTTTGCTATTGTGATAATTGGAATTTCATATATCTTCCATTTTTTACGGTCCTCATCCGATGGATGAACAAGGTTTGGATCAACAACAATTGTTCCGCCAACCTGAACACCA
>JALUKO010000245.1 GCA_027056525.1 Helicobacteraceae bacterium
ATTCTCTCACCTATAGCGCCGGGTGTTGCTCCAAAATTTGGTGAGCTTAGCAACCCTATGGATATGTACCTGAGTGATATCTACTCTATCAGCGTAAACCTCGCAGGTCTACCTGCTCTTTCACTCCCTATCGATAAAAATGAACAAGGTCTTCCTGTAGGGCTGCAACTCATCGCGTCTGCATATGATGAGCAAACACTTTTTGACGGTGCTCTCTCACTTGAGCGTGAAATAAACTACACAAAATAACTGCAACATAACTATTTTTACTTAAAACTCTTTTCTGCCACTTAGGGGGCAGAACTTCTTTTCAAAACTTTCTATACTTACATCGTAATTAAAAAAAAACTATGCGCAATGCATACAAAGGAGTTTACGATGTTAGTTACAAGATACAACCCAGCTTCACAAATGAGAGAATTTAGAAGAGGTTTTGATCTGCTTAATTCTATGTTGGATGAGTTAAGCACAAATGATGTGGTTCAAAATTCTAACGATTTTGTTCCTGCTATCAACACAAGAGAAGGTGAGTACGCTTACCATGTAGAGGTTGATCTTCCGGGGATGAAAAAAGAGGATATCAATGTTCAAGTTGAGGACAATGTTCTTGTTATCTCCGGTGAGAGAAAAATGAAAGAGGAGATGAAAGAGGAAAATTACTACAAAATTGAAAGTAGTTTTGGTGCTTTTAGTCGCTCCTTCACACTTCCAGAAGATGCAGATATTGAAAACATTCATGCAGAGTCAACAGATGGTGTTTTAGAAGTTGTTGTACCAAAACTTGAAAGTGCAAAAGTTGACAAAGTCAAAAAAGTTGCGATCAAATAAGGAGGAAGTTATGGATATTGTAAAAAGTGCAAAAGATATTGAAACGAAAGTTGAAAAAGGGGTAGAGGTTGCTTCCAAAAAAGTTTCAGAAGCATTTGACAACCTTGTAAGTCATCTTCCTTTTTCCAATCTTGCAAAGAAAGAAGACAGCACCTTTCATATAGAGGTTGACCTTCCTGGTGTAAAAAAGGAAGATATCGATATAAAAGTGGAAGATAATGTTTTAGTCATCAGTGCTGTTCGCCACTATAAAAATGAGCTCACAAAAGATGACTATTATGTTTGTGAGAGTTCATTTGGCAAGCTTGAGAGACGCTTCATGCTTCCTGATAACATCGATGCTGACACTATAGAAGCAGAGTATAAAGATGGAAGACTTGAAGTTGAACTACAAAAAACGAAAAAAGCCCAGCCAAAATCGATCTCTGTAAAGTAGAGGGGTTCTGTTATGAAAGAGACAAACTTTAAACCTTTGTACCTGCTGCTTGCCGTATTAGTGGCGGTAGTGGGTGTGCAAAGTTATTATTTGTATGACTTGAAAAACTCTATAAAGCCGCAGGCTGAATTGCAAAAAATAGAAAAAAATGCAGCTGTAGTTCCTTTTAGTGATGATTTTTTAAATAGTTTTCATACAAATACTACAGACCCTTTTGAGCAGATGAAAAAAATGCAAGAGCAGATGCAAAAGAGTTTCGGTCATTTTAACTCGTTCTTCTCAAACGATCCCTTTTTTCAACAGGCATTTAGCCAGATGGCAACAATGCCACTTTCTGACATACAGGAGAAAAAGGATAGTTATGTTATTGAGCTCAATATTCCCGGAGCTCAAGAGCAAAAGATCGACATAAAAACGCAAGGTCGCTCACTCATTGTACATGCAAGCAGTGAGAAAAAAAAGGATCAAAATGATTCTAACTATATCCAAAGGGAGCGTTACAGCCAAACATTTGAGCGCATATTTACCCTCCCTGATAACGCAGATTTGGATAATATAAGCAATGATTACAAAGATGGTATTTTAACGATTAAAATCCCTAAAAAGAGATAAACAACTCTCTTTGTTCTTCTCATAACTTAAGCATTTTTTGTGTATCATCTACCCCATGGATACACAAAAAAATGCACTCACCGCCCTTTCATCGCAAGAGCTCGTACTAAGCGAGGTTGAACGCTCTCCTTTGCTTTTGCAAAATAAAAAAGATCTTTTTTTTCAAAAAGGGGAGGATCCCCTCTCAAGTGTTGATACATTAAAATATTTTTACTTTGTTATAAGCGGTACAATCAAAATATACCAAGTTGATCTTGAAACAGCCAAAGAGCAAACACTTTATATGCTTAGCAGAGGAGATATGTTCGATGTTGTCTCTTTGCTTGACGGACAACCAAATGAGTACATATCAGAAGTACTCGAAGATACCCACCTTATTCAGCTTCCCTTGAGCGATGTGCAAGAGATGATCCTCAAAGATCCAAAGTTCAGACAGTACTTTTACTCCTACCTCGCTTCTAAGCTTAAGTCTATAGAGGAGTTGGCACTGAGTCTCTCTTTTTACGATGTGTACCAAAGAGTGCTGCATCTTTTTGCAAAATTTACAGAGATAAAAAACGGAAAAGCACAACTTAGGGTGATAGAGAACCTCAAACATGAAGATATCGCTTCCATGGTTGGAAGTGTCCGCAAAGTTGTCAACAGAAGCCTTCAAAAGCTTAAAAGTGAAGGCATCATAGATATAGGTCGCAAAAACATCCAAATCAAAAACTTTCAAAAGCTTCTCGATCGACTCTCACTCTAAAGAGCTTGTGCTAGTTGTCTCTTCCGAGTTCCTCGGCAAAGTAAGAACTGCG
>JALUKO010000246.1 GCA_027056525.1 Helicobacteraceae bacterium
AGCAGTTATAAAAATGTGGTTAGCTGAAAAACTGAAAGACTTAAACTCTCAAGCAGCATGTGCATAATGAAGCGCGCGTGCTAAACACTTACACACCCCATTATGTCTAATTTATTCAAACTTGACTAAGCGTATGATATCTGGTACTTTTTTACAAAGGATTGATTATGACTAAAGTAATGACAGTAAGTCAGGCTAGAACGAACATATATAAGATAATGGACGAAACAGCCCAAACACATCAGCCGATTTTGATTACCGGAAAAAGAAATAATGTTGTCATGCTTGCAGAAGAAGACTGGAATGCAATTGAAGAGACTTTGTTTCTGAACTCTATACCGGGGATGGCTTCTTCCATAAAAGAAGCTATGGATGCTCCCAATAGTGAATTTAGTGAAGATATTGAATGGTAGCCTACAAAGTTATTTATTCAAAACAAGCTTTAAAAGATGCCAAAAAGCTCTCATCTGCTTCTTTAGATAAAAAGGCAAGAGAGTTAATTGAACTGATTAAAAAAGATCCATTTCAAAAACCACCTCCTTATGAAAAATTGGTGGGAAATCTAAGTGGTTCCTTTTCGCGTAGAATAAATATTAAACATCGAATAGTTTATGAAGTTATTGAAGATGAAAAACTTGTAAGAATCTCTAGAATGTGGACTTACTACGGAGAATAGAACTACAAAAAGCTCTTGGTTCCCCGTCCGTCGTACATATCTTTATATCTAAAGGTTATCAGATTTTGCATAATGGCAAAAAGGACGAGAAAGTTTAAAAAGCTACTGCCTCCATAGCTGAACATGGGAAGCGGTACACCCACAACAGGGGCATAACCGATGGTCATAGAGATATTGACTCCCATATATATAAAAATCATAAACGAGATCGCAACCGTGACCACTTTGATGTAGTAGTCCGTATTGAACACAGCCAGACTCAGAAGGTGTAAAATAAGCACAACATAGATGAGTATGATCGCCAAGGCTCCCAAAAATCCCGTTCTTTCAACCAAAAATGCAAAAATAAAATCACTTGTAGCTATGGGTAAAAATCTCATTTGTGTTTGGGTCGCATCTTCCTTTGCTTGACCTGTAAGTCCTCCCGAACCAATGGCAATGATGGACTGTTGTACGTGGTATGAGGGCTTTTCACTTAAAAAATCTTGTATGCGTACCTTTTGGTAATCATGCAGTAAAAACTTATAAGCTATGGGTGAAAACAGAAGTATGGAAGCAAATATGGTTGCCCATATCTTCCAGTATACACCGACAAAGAACAAAACACCATACCCGATAAGCAGCAAAACCAAAGCGGTACCAAGGTCAGGCTCTTTGGCTATGAGAAAAAAGGGAAGCAGTATGTAGGCACTGATCTTTAAAAACTCCTTGAGTCCGTAGCCGTCTTTTGGGGGAGGAGTTTTGTTTATGAGGTATGCAAGCATCAAAATGAGTGCAGGTTTGACAAATTCGGAAGGCTGAATAGTTGCGTTGATAAAGGGTATGTCGATCCACCTTTGCGCCCCCAGACGAGAATGTCCGAAAAACTCAACTGCAAGAAGCAGTATGATGTTGCCCCAGTATATGATGGGGATGAGCCAGCTCATACGGCGAATGGGAAGTAAAAATACAAATAAAAATGCCAAAAGCGCAACACCGACATAGGCACTTTGTTTTTGTGCAAGCGCAGGTACAACTTCACCAATGAGCCAATTGGAAGTTATGACAAGTGGAATGATCAATATAATAGAAAAAAAGTCAAATTGTGCTAAAATACGTTTATCAAATCTCCACAAGTTTGTAACTCCATAAAATTTTAGAAATTGTATCATAAAGGTTGGGAAAATGAACGAAACAAAAAGCTATATTTGTGAGAATCCGGAACGCTTGGACACATTTTTGGCATCACAAATAGGACAGACACGTTCACAAATAGCTCAACTCATCAAACAAGAGTGTGTATTTGTAGAGAACAAACTCGTCAAAAAACCGGGTATCAAGCTCAAAAGTATGCAAAATGTACAAGTAAATTTTCCAGAAGCAAAAGAGGCACCGGCTCTTGATGTTGACTTTGATGTTGAAGTGCTTTATGAAGATGAGGATATTTTAGTCATTAACAAACCAGGTGGTGTAACGGTGCATCCTGCTCCAAGCGTGAAAGAAGCTACCCTTGTTGACTGGCTCAAGCACAAAGGAGTGAGACTCTCAACCATAAGCGGCGAGGAGCGCCACGGTATTGTGCACAGACTTGACAAAGGTACAAGCGGCACTATGGTTGTGGCTAAAAACAACGAGGCACATGAGTTCTTGTCGGCGCAGCTTCAAGATAAAAGTATGGGACGTTACTACATTGCCGTAGTTAATCCGCCACTTAAAAATGATCTGACAACAGTTGAGAAGAACATTGGCAGAAGTGCGCACAACCGCCTTAAAATGGCGTGTGTTGATGAGGGCAAATATGCAAAGAGTGTTTTTAAATCTTTGGCACTCTCACAAGATGAAAAGAACCAGCTTGTAGCGTGCAAGCTCTTTACAGGTCGAACGCACCAAATACGGGTGCATCTTGAGAGCTCTTCAAGACATATCATAGGCGATCATATATATGCAACAAGCCCAAAACAGGAGAATTCGGAACGAATTTTGCTGCATGCGTACATCATATACTTTATACATCCAAGGACAAAAGAGAAGGTTTCTTTTGTCGCAGATTTTGATGAAACCATGAAAAATTATATAGAAAAAAAATTCAACACGGAGCAAACAGATGAAGTTTTGGACACTGAGTACATTCTTAACAGTTTCACTGCTGGTATTTAGCGGTTGTGTAGGGGCAAAACCAAGCCCTAAAAAAGAGCCTGTTATCGACACAACACTGCAGGTGGTGGAGTTGACAAAAAATGGTGTTATTGCGGACATGAATGCCATAGGTTTTGAGTGGAAAAACATTACAGACCCAAGGGTCAAAGGTGTTTATGTTTACAAAGCAAAACAAAATATCAAAAATGAGAAGCCAAGCTATTATGCAACTGTAGGCAATAGATTTGCAACCCATTATGTGGACTCACAGATAACGCCTGATACAACCTATACCTACTACTTCAAAACATTTAGTGACAAAGCAGAGTCAGAGAAAAGCAAACTTCTAAGCATAAGCTCTTTACCTGTTTTAGAGTCTGTGTCATGGATATACAGTGTACCGGGTATGCCAAGAAGTGCAAAAATTCTTTGGAGACCTCACACAAACCAAAAAGTCAAAACCTATGTGATCGAGAGAAATTCAAAAGATGAACCTGAATGGAAAAAGGTAGCTGCCATAGACGGAAGACTTCATGCCGAGTATATAGATGAAGATCTCAAAGATAACCATATCTACAAGTACCGTATCCGTGTTGTAACTTTTGACAACATCACATCAACTCCGAGTGAGATAGTCAAAGTGATAACAAAAGCACTTCCAAAGCCTGTTCAAACGGTTATAGTGAGTAAAGATTTGCCAAAGATCATAACACTTCAGTGGGATAAAAGTACACTTGAAGATTTTGCACACTTTAACATTTACAAGTCAGATAGTGCAAACGGCACGTATGAGCATATAGTGCAAACAAACAAAAACAGTTATGTTGATGAAGTGAATGAAGATGGTGTGACATACTATTATCGTATTACGGTTGTCGATAAAGACGGGCTTGAAAGCAAGTACGGCAAAAAACCGATAGTTGGTACAACACTGCCAAAACCAAAAGCACCAAAAAATGTCAATGCAAAAATTGCCAATACAAAAGTAAAAATCTCATGGTCAAAAGTTGATCCAAGATCACAAAGCTACATAGTTGTAAAGTCATACAAAGTGGGTTGGTTGGACAGAGTAACCAAAGAGTTTAAAAATATTACAACACAAGAATTCGTCGATGCAGGTGTAGAAGCCGGAGTAACATACACATACACGGTATATGCGGTTGATAAAAACAACATCATATCAAATCCGAGTAAAGAGGTGACGATAGAGGTCACAGAAGATGCACTTCTTAAAAGTGCCCAAACAGCCATAAAAGCACAGAGTAAAACATCTCAACAAAAAGTAAAAAAAGCTGTGGTTGCAGAGCCTAAAGAGAAGGCACAAGAGGTTATAGTACCTACACAAGATTTTGAACTAAACGAGATTTAATGCCACACTTACATATAGACACATTTAAAGAGATATCATTACCACAAACCAAGGATGAAGTGAGCTTTCACTTCATCGCCAAAAATGCAAACCATGATGATGAGAAGCTGATCGCTGTAAAAGTTGAAGATGATGAATTTTTTTTGCTTGTGAAAGAGGAGCAAAACAAACACCTTCTCAAAACAGACAAATTGACACGTCCCGCTTCTATTTACAATGTTCATAAAGCACTGCTTTCATATGCAAAAACAGCAGGTTTGCAGATCGTATCTTCCAATGTTCCCCAGACTCAAAAAAATATACACCTGCAAGAGGTAAGCGCACTTAAAAGCATAAACTACTTCGCTTCTGAGTTTCCTACAGATAAAGAGGTGCATATAGAGGTTGGGTTTGGTTCTGGAAGACACCTTTTACATCAGGCTGCACAAAACCCCCATATTTTGTTTATAGGCATTGAGATACACCGACCATCTATAGAGCAGGTACTTAAACAGATCAGTATTCAGAAGCTCGATAACCTGCTTGTACTTGATTATGATGCAAGGCTGTTTATGGAGCTTGTACCCTCAAATATCGTAGGTAAGATCTATGTACACTTTCCGGTTCCATGGGATAAAAAACCACACCGTAGAGTGATCTCTACAACATTCATAGAAGAAGCAAGAAGGGTTCTCAAAGTAGGTGGGAAGCTGGAGTTGCGTACAGACAGCGAGAACTACTATGCGTACTCGTATGAAACATTTATAGCATTTCATAAAACCATACTGCATATCAACAAGAACAAAGATATTGCGGTGAGTTCAAAGTATGAAGACAGATGGAAGAAGATGGAAAAAAACATCTATGATCTTACCATGATTAATGAAGAGAATTCAGAGATGTTAAGTCTTGAGGGTGATTTTGAGTTTAGTGATGTCACACTCTCTCATGAAGAACTCTTGGCACTGCATAAGGTGACAAAAAAACTAGATGGATGTTTTATCCATTTTGAGAGAGTTTATGTTTTAGAAGATGGTGTGATGCTTCGTGTCTCTCTTGGAAGTTTTGACAGACCTGAACACCTGTATGTGATAGTAAGAGGCTCGGAAGCTTCATACTTTCCTTCATTGCCTCTGAAGTCAAAAAGTAATCTGCTTGCTCATAAGTTTTTAGATGGAGTACTTCATGGATAAGGTGATTATGGCCAAAGATCTCTCTTTGTCATACTCAAACAGTGAGACCATCATTAACAAAGTCAATTTTTCTGTAAATTCTGGAAGTTTTGTATTTATCACCGGAGCAAGCGGAAGTGGAAAGTCCACTTTGCTCAAGTCACTTTTTGGTGGACTCAAACCAAAGCAGGGAAGCCTGGTGGTTGGCGGTGTTGAACTGAGTAATGTCTCAAGTTCAAAACTCAACTTCCTAAGACGCCATATAGGTATAGTGTTTCAAGATTATAAACTGGTCAAAGAGTGGAGCATTGAGAAAAATATTATGTTGCCGCTTATCATCAACGGCTATGAAAAAGGTGTCACTCAGGCACAGGTGGACAAGCTTCTCAAACATGTACGCCTAAACCATCAGGCAGGGAAATATCCACTTGAACTTAGTGGTGGCGAACAGCAACGTGTTGCAATGGCAAGAGCCCTTGCGCACAATCCGATTTTAATTTTGGCTGATGAGCCTACAGGTAATCTTGATGATTACTCTTCACAACTTATCTGGAACCTTTTAGAGGGTGCGAACTCTCAGCTTAAAACTACGGTCATTGTTGTGACACACCATATACCCCGAAATATGAGTGTTGATTATAAACATTTTCATATTGAGTATGGGAGTATTCATGAAGTCAATTAGAAATCACCTCTCGCTCGTTATAGCGCTTTTGAGCATACTTTTCTCTATACAGGTCTTTATGATAGTGGAGCGTTCCATAGATGCCTACAAAGAGAACTTGGCAAGTAACTACTCGGTTGTCGTGGTGAGTCAGAAAAAACTCTCCGATAAGAGTTTTTTTGCACTGAATGATCTTATAGAGAGTGTCTCAGAGCTTACACCTGATAGTGTTATAAAAAAGCTTAACTCCAATATGGAAGCTAAAAATGTAGAGCTTTTAAAACTGGCACTTCCAAAGTTTTACAAACTTAAACTCAAGTACTACCCGAATCCGCAGGAGATCAAACAACTGAAAAAAGATCTGCTGAAACAAAAAGGGATCACAAAAGTGGAGGACTTCTCAAACAATCATGACACAACATACAAGCTTTTGGTTTTGTTTAAAAATGTCATATTTGTTTTCTCTTTAACCGTCCTTATCGTCACTATATTACTTATTTTTAAAGAGTTGCGTATATGGCAGTTTAAACACAACGAACGTATGAGTATCATGGGGCTTTTTGGCGCACCTATCTGGCTGCGTTCGGCAGTACTTTTTAGACTCTCCATTGTTGATGCATTTATTGCGAGTGTTTTGGCTTTTATACTTTTTAGCTATATAGCTTCCAATGCATGGATAGCAAAAGAGCTTGAGAACATCGGTATCTCTATAGTGATGTTTGACCCTCTCAATGACTTTTTGCTTCTTCTTGGTGTCGCGATGAGTTTGTCCATACTTCTAGCATCGCTCATAGTTTTGGGGCATAAAGAAGAGGTATGATTCGTTTATTTTTAGTTTTTGCACTTATTTTTTCACTGCTTGATGCCAAGACAGACATAGATACTCAGATAAAGCAAACAAGCAAGAGATTAAGCTCTTTTAGTAAAAGTTATACCTCTATAAACAAAAAAATGTCTCAAAATGCCAAAGCGATACTCAAACAAAAACAAGCGATACTCAAAGGGCAAAAGGAGATAGAAGATCTCACTTCTGAACTCAAAGAGAAAGAGAGTAAGTACAAAGAGAACATTGTCACACTCAAGAAGTTGGAAGTCACACAAAAAGATCTTGCCAAAGAGCAGCAAAAAATAGAAAATGAACTTATCTTTACCATAGCACAAAGTGTTTCTCTCTCTGTTATTTTAGAAGAGGAGTACGCTGTCAATGAAAAATCGCTTATTGAGTTTGAGGTTTTAAAAGAGATGCTCAACAGATCTAAGGCAAAAGCGAAAAAACTAAACAAAAAGTTTTACAACACCTCCAAGAACATTACATCTTTGAGTAATGAAGCAAGCTCTTTAGAAAAACAGATAGCAAGCATAGATGCAAAAAGAAAAAAGTTGATCTCTATTCAGAAGAGGAACAAAAAGGCTCTCAAAAAACTTGAAAGATCAAAACTTGCGTATAAAAAAGAGTTGAAAAAACTTCTTAAAAAGCAAGATACCTTAAAAAGAACGCTTTCTAAACTCAACATTATTAAAATTGATGAAGCCAAAAAAGCAAAAGAGGAAGCAGCAAGAAAAAAAGCTTTTCGAGCAAAAAAAATCATCTCAGATCAAGATCTTCCAAAAGTAAAAAAACATGGCAGTAGTTACCAGCGAGCCAAAACAAAAAGATACAGAGGTCCAAAGACCATTGCGCCGCTTGATAGGTATAGTATCATTAAAAAATATGGAACATATACAGACCCTATTTATGGCATAAAAGTTTTTAACGAGTCTATATCTTTAAAACCAAAAAGAGCCAATGCCAAAGTAAAAACAGTGTTTAACGGGAAGGTTATTTATGCCGATAAAACGGCGGTACTCGACAATATCGTGATTATTCAGCACAAAAATGGGCTCCACACGATCTATGCAAATCTTTCTAAAATAGCACCAAATATTAAAAAAGGCAAAAGAGTTAAAAAAGGCTCAACTATTGGTCGTGTAAAAAATGAGTTGGTCTTTGAAGTGACCCAAAAGTCGTACCATATAAACCCGATACGATTATTTAAATAGATTTGGTTATAATTGCAAAAATAAAAATATAGAGAAAAGATATGAACTTTATTCAAACTCGCGGCATCGATAAGAACAAACCAGAGAGTGTGACATTTTCACAAGCAATCCTTAGTCCCATAGCATCGTTTGGCGGTCTTTATGTACCTGAAGAATTACCTGAACTTGGAAGTGAGTTTTTAAATAAACACCTAAACTCCTCGTATAAGGTTTTGGCAAAAGATATGTTGGATCGTTTTGAGATAGATATAGACTCAGAAGTGATCGATGAAGCACTGAATCTTTACGATAAGTTTGATGACCCATCAAACCCTGTACCGGTTGTAAAAGTAAAAGAGAACCTTTATGTGAGTGAGCTTTACCATGGTCCTACACGTGCTTTTAAAGATATGGCACTGCAACCTTTTGGGATCGTGCTCTCTTCAATCGCACAGAAAAAAAATGAAAACTACCTTATTTTAGCCGCAACGAGTGGTGATACAGGCCCTGCAGCCTTGGAAACATTTAAAAACCGTGCAAATGTAAAAGTAGCCTGTTTATATCCAGATGGCGGAACGAGTGATGTTCAGCGTCTTCAAATGGT
>JALUKO010000247.1 GCA_027056525.1 Helicobacteraceae bacterium
CCATACAAAAGTGGTGCAGAGCACTTTTTCTTTAGTTGCAGATGCAAAGAAGTAATATCTTCGAGTGTTGGTGTAAGGCCTGTACCGATCGCCCATACAGGCTCATATGCAAGAATCAGTTTTTCATACTCCAGATCAATTTCCTCTAATTGCGAACTTAAAAACTCCATCATCACATCATTGCCCGCTTCTCTCATCTGCAAAGATTCACCGATACAATACACAATCCTAAAACCCTGCTCTTTATAGAAGTGGAATTTTTCTGCGATCATTTTCTGTGTTTCACCCAAGATATGACGACGTTCACTATGCCCTATGAGAATCGTTTTTATCCCAAATTCATCAAGGTGATCAAGCCCTATTTCACCTGTAAATGCACCATTTTTAGTGGCATATGCATTTTGAGCACCAAGAGTGATTTTACCATTATGTGTGTTGAGGCTTGACGCAGCAGGGAAAACAAAAACATCTTCACAAATGTTATTTGTTTGTAAAAACCTCTCCACTTCATCTACATACTTACTTGTTTGGGCTCTTGTAAAATTCGTTTTCAGATTTGCTGCGATTATCATACTATTATGCCTCTTCTATAATAAGTGGTAAAACTCCCGGAAGTACTTTACCTTCTAAAAGCTCCAGTGAAGCACCGCCTCCTGTTGAGATAAATGTCATCTCTTCATCTACACCTACACGCTGAACAAGATCAGCCGTATCTCCACCGCCAACTACGGTTGTTGCATAGGAATCTGCAACAAAGTGTGCTATTTTATTTGAACCACGGGCAAACTTATCCATCTCATACACACCCATAGGACCGTTCCATAAAACAGTCTGTACATCATTGAGTGCTTCACGGTACAGCCTTACTGTTGCAGGTCCTATATCAAGACCCATCCAGCCGCTTGGAATCTCTTGAGCCGTCACGATCTTGCTTACGGCATCTTCTGCAAATTTGTCTGCTGCAATTACATCTATAGGAAGGTAAAACTTCACACCAAGCTTTTTAGCTTCATCCATGATATGTTGTGCATCTTCCAAAAGATCATCCTCAACTAAAGACGCGCCTATATCATACCCCATCTGTTTTAAAAATGTAAATGCCATACCGCCACCTACTAAGATCTTATCAACTCTTGGAAGCAGGTTTATGAGTGCTTCAAGTTTGCCTGAAACTTTAGAACCACCGACTATAGCAGCAAATGGGCGTACAGGTTTTTGAATCAGTTTGCCAAAAAACTGTATCTCTTTTTGAAGTAAAAAACCTGCCGCTTTGTGCTTCTCATCAAACAGATGAGTGATCCCTTCCACTGAAGCATGTGCACGGTGACTTACTCCAAAAGCATCATTGACATAAAACTCTGCCATTGATGAAAGTTTTTTAGAGAATGCAGGATCATTTTGGGTTTCACCTATCTCAAAACGTAAGTTTTCAAGAAGTAACACTTCTGTTTCTTTTAAGGCAGAAGCCTTTGCCATTGCGTCTTCACCTATAACATCACAAGCTAAGAGTACCTCTCTTTTGAGAAGTTGTTGCAATCTGCGTGCAACGGGTGCAATAGAATACTTCTCAACCACTTCACCTTTTGGACGTCCCAAGTGAGAAGCCAAAATAACCGCACAATCCTGATCTAAACAGTAGTTGATCGTTGAGAGAGCTGAGCGGATACGTCTATCATCAGAGATATTTCCAAACTCATCCATCGGTACATTAAAATCACATCTTATAAAAACTTTTTTGCCTGCTAAATCTAATTTTTTTATATTTAAAAGTTCCATATTCTTCCTAATTATTTATTTATTTGCTGATATAAAGCGCCATATCTATCAACCTTGTAGAATAGCCCCACTCATTATCATACCATGACATCACTTTGATCATGTTGCCCCCTATAACTTGCGTTAAATCCTCTGCAACGACTGCACTGTAACCACATCCGACGAAATCTTGAGAGACTTTCATCTCCTTGTCTATCAAAACAATCCCCTTATGCTCATTTTCAGCTGCTTTGTTGAGTACCTCTGTAACCTCTTGTGTCGATGTTTCTTTTGAGACAACCACGTTCAAATCAACCATAGAAACATCCGGAGTTGGTACACGCACACTTTGTCCATGCAGCTTCCCCTCAAGCTGTGGCAGCACAAGGTTAATCGCCTTTGCCGCACCCGTTGAAGTTGGGATCATATTGACCGCTCCCGCACGCGCGCGACGTTTATCGTTTGGATGTCTTACATCCAGTATGCTTTGATCATTGGTATAAGAGTGAATCGTTGTCATCAACCCTTTTTCTATCCCAAACGTATTATCCAGGGTCTTAGCAATAGGTCCAAGACAATTGGTGGTACAAGAAGCATTTGAGACAATTTTTTCTCCGTTATAGAGATGTTCATTGACACCCATAACAAAAGTTGGAGTGAGACTATCTTTGGCAGGTGCGGAGAAAAGTACTTTTTTGATACCGTTATCGATATGTATTTGCGCACTCTCTTGAGTCAAAAATACACCCGTACACTCTAAAACTATCTCTGCACCACACTCTGCAAAATTTACATTTTTGGGATTGGACTCAGAAAATATACGAACACTTTGACCGGCTATGTTGAAATGATTTTCATCAATCTCATATGCCTCATCTTCAAATGTT
>JALUKO010000248.1 GCA_027056525.1 Helicobacteraceae bacterium
GCTCATTCAGGCGACAAGCCAAAAAGCCGCAGAACTTTTACAAAAAGGTGTCTCTCCGGTTATTATCATCGTCGATCCGCAGTTACGCCGTAGTGTTGCGGAGATCTATGAAAGATTCTCTTTGGATGTAGTCACTCTTTCACACGCCGAGATAGACTCAAGCGCTACTTTTGAAGTTATGGGCTCTATATCTATACAAAACAATACAAATCAATAAGGAAACAGATGCAAAACAAAACGATACACCATTTATCTCACATAGACTTAGATGGTTACAGCTGCCAGTTAGTTATGAGATACACACCCTACAATATCGTAAATTACAATGCTAACTATGGTGCAGAGGTAAGACAAAGACTAGAGCAGGTTTTAGAAAATATCAAAAATTCAAAAGATACCGCTTTGATATTGATCACAGACTTAAACCTTACAGCTGATGAGTCTAAATGGATCCATGGTGAAGTTGCAAAACTCAATGAGGCAAAAAAAGATGTAAAGATCACCTTGCTTGATCATCACGGAAGTGGTGAAGAGAGTGCTAAAAAATATGAGTGGTACTACCTTGATACATCCAGATGTGCCACAAAAATCACTTATGATTATGCAAAAGAGTGCTTTGAACTTGATGAACCTTCCTGGATGAAGAAGTATGTTGATGTTGTCAATGCGGTCGATCTGTGGAAACAAGAGGAGTATGAAAATTTTGAATACGGTAAAGTTTGTATGCGTCTTATCACTGAAAGCCGTGAGCTCAACCGTGTTATGTTTGCAAATGAAGATACAGAATACAAAATCTCACTCCTGCTACAAGCCACAAAATATATTGATGAAAAAGACGCGCCTATCATACTTGATGAAAAGATCCATCTTCTCAAAAAAGAGTTTTTTAAAAAAGAAAAAAATGATACACTCGATAATCTGGCAACATCATACATAGTCAATCTACTTGGTAAAAAACGTGATCAGATGACCATCTACTATAAAGGCTATAGAGGCTTTTTGAGCTATGGTGTGGGTAATACTTCCATCATTGGAAACGGTTTTTTACTTGCCTATCCTGAGTACGATTTTATTGTTGATGTGAGCTATAGAGGGACAATGAGTCTTCGAGCTAACAATCAGGTGAGTGTTTCACAAATATCCAAAGAGTGGGCAAACGGCGGTGGACATCCAAATGCCGCAGGTGGACGTATTATCGGATTTAAAGAGCAGTATCGTTATGACAAGGTGAAAAAACAGATCGAGCAGATCATCAACAACAAAGAAGCTGTTGCGGGTGATTTGGAGTATAAAAAAGAGGATTAATGGTTATTGGCAAAATACCTTTCAATGCCAAAAGCCAAGCCTGTTGCAAGTCTTTTTTGATAATCCTTATTCACTAAACGTCTTGCTTCTCTTGGGTGGGTGATAAAACCGACCTCTACAAGAACAGCGGGCATTTGAGCTCCCACCAGTACCCAAAAAGGGGCTTCTCTTACTCCACCGTCATTCACATCTTTATATTTTTTACGAAGTGCTCCAAGCATCCCTCTTTGCAGATCGATCGCCAGTTTGTTAGAAGCTAAAATCTTATGGTGGTTTAAAAAGTTTAAAAAGGTATTTTTGCCATATTTATTCATATCACTCATATCTGCAGAATTTTCCAGTGCAGCGACACGCTCCGCTTTTTTAGATCGTGAGGGTGATAAAAAATAAGACTCTATACCATGAACTTTCGTTGCATGTTTTCCACTGATAGCATTGGCATGAATACTGATAAATATATCCGCATTTTTTTTATTGGCATACTTTGTTCTATTGCTGAGTTTAACAAACTTGTCATTTGCTCTCGTCATATACACCTTGTAACCACGGTCTTTTAAAATGGTTTTTAATCTTTTTGCGATTTGAAAGACAACGATCTTTTCTCTATATTTTTTATAGCCCACTGCCCCAGGGTCTTTTCCCCCATGACCGGCATCTATCACAATAACCTTGTTCTTTCTTAGCACACTTGGCGGCGTACTTTTTTTTGCTGTTAGTTTTGATGGGGGCACAATCTTTATGATCAACTCTGTTATATCTTTTTTAAAATTCACCTTCAGTTTTGATGAATTCTCAATAACCAAACGGATCGTCTTAGAGTTATACTGTGCAAGTTGTATTCTGCTTACGCCCTTTTTTCTCAATATCTTATTGGCAGTTTTCATAGAAGCGTGTATGTCAAATATATACTTATATTTTGATCTCTTTTTATCATATAATGTAAAATAGTTTATTTGTTTAGTAGAGAGTTTTTTATTGAATTTTAAAACTAGCTTGCCATTTTTCCAAGTAGCGGATGTAAGCTTATGGGATGAGATGACCCTAATTTTTTTGTCTTTTTTTATTTCGTTTTTTTGAGGTTTATGTTTTTTTAGTGTTTTGAGTTTTGAGAGTTTTTTCGAGTATTCCGAGACATCGATACGAAGCTTGTCACCTGTTTTGACTATCCCTATAAGTGATCGTTTTTCAAGTCTTTCATCATTAGACATTAAGGCACGGAGATAAAGATTTTTGTAGTCATTATAAGCACGAAACTGATCACTTTTGTTCTCTTTTTTCACCAAAGAGTCAGCACGTTTGAGGATTTCACTATCACTCAGC
>JALUKO010000249.1 GCA_027056525.1 Helicobacteraceae bacterium
TCTGATGATGTTGATCCAGCCGGACCTAATGGTAATGACGATCCGACTATTACCTTAATTAGTCAAGTACCCGAACTAACTGTAACTAAAGATGATGGTTTCCCTTATACGCCCCAAAATTTAGTAGTAGGTGATGTCATAACATATACCATTACGGTAACCAATACCGGAAATGTCACCTTAAATAATATTAATGTAACAGATGCTAATGCCAGCATTGTTTCGGGCAACCCGATTGCTACACTGGCACAAGGCGACTCGGCTACTGTTATTGCAACCCATACGGTTACACAAAATGATTTGAATAATGGTCAAGTCAGCAATACAGCCATAGCCACAGTTGGTTACAATGGCAACACTATTCAAGACTTGTCAGATGATACCGATACAGCTGCCGGACAAGGCGATGATGATCCGACCATTACCTTAATAGGACAAAATCCGGAATTAACGGTCACCAAAGATGATAATTTACCTTTCTCTCCACAAAACCTTTCTGTCGGTGATGTGATTACTTATAACATAACTATAACTAATACCGGCAATGTTGCTTTACATAGTATTGTTATCACTGATACCAATGCCAATATCCAAGGTAGTAATACTATTGCACTGCTTGATGTCGGACAATCTGCCAGTCTAACAGCAACACATACCGTTACGCAAGCTGAAATCGACAATGGACAAGTTGTCAATCAAGCAACAGCAACCGTCGTTTATAACGGCGTTAGTATCTCAGACTTGTCAGATGATACAGACCTAGCTTCTTTACCCGGTGACGATGATCCGACTATAACCAAGATAGTTAGAAATCCGGGGGTTGAAGTTACCAAAGATGACCAGTTAGCTTATACACCTCAAAATCTTAATGTAGGTGATGTTATTACCTATCATATCTTTGTTAAGAATACCGGGAACATGACTTTGGGAAACATTACAGTATCTGATGCTAATGCTTCTATAACCAGCGGTAATCCAATATTAAATTTAGCTCCTGGAGCCACAGCAATGGTTGTTGCCGAACATACCATTACGCAAGCTGACCTTGATGCCGGACAAGTTAGTAATTCGGCTATTGCATCTACTGATTTTAATGGCCATACCTATTCTGACACATCCGATGATTTAGATACCAATAGTCCTCCTGGAGATGATGACCCGACCATTACATTTTTAGTTCAATCACCCGGGTTTGTTGTTACTAAAGATGACCAACTGGCTTATATACCGCAAAACTTAGCAGTTGGTGATGATATCACATATAATATTTATGTTACCAATACCGGAAATGTTACTTTAAATAACATTATTTTGAATGACAGTAATGCTAATTTTACAGGTAGTAATGTCATTGCTACTATAGCAGTTGGTCAAACTGAAGTAGTTCAGGCAACTCATACGGTTACCTTAGCAGATATCAATGCCGGACAAGTCAGTAACAGTGCTACCGGTACTGTCACTTACCACAATGTCGATTACACCGACGTATCTGACGATACTGACCCTAATGCACCGGCTAATGATGACGACCCTACCCTTACCTTTATTGCACAACAACCGGAAATTACCTTAACCAAAGACGACCAATTAGATTATAATCCGCATAATTTGGCGCCGGGTGATGTGATTGCCTATACCATAACTGTAACCAATACCGGTAATGTAACGCTCACAAATATTGATGTGACTGATGCCAATGCCACTATCACATCCGGATTACCTATTCTCAGTTTAGATCCGGGGCAATCGGCAACCGTTACGGCAACTCATACCGTAACCCAAGCAGAAATTAATAGTGGTCAAGTCAGTAACAGTGCCACCGGCTCGACAAGCTATAACGGTAATAATATAACCGATTTGTCCGATGATACCGATCCGCAATCACCCGGTGGTGATGATGACCCGACCATAACTTATATTGGTCAAAACGCCTCTTTAGAAGTCACAAAAGATGACCAACTGGCATATACCCCCCAAAACCTAGCGGTAGGAGATGTTATAACTTACTTAATATCAGTAAAAAATATTGGAAATATCAGTTTGCACAATATTCATGTCAATGATAACAATGCTAATATTCAAGGCAGTAACCTTATAGCCATACTCAATCCGGGGCAAAGTACTACCTTGACTGCCACACATACTGTAAGTCAGGCAGAAGTTGATGCAGGAGAAGTTGTAAACACAGCCATTGCAACAGTAACTATAGGTGGTGTACAATACACAGACTTATCTGATGACACGGATGTCAGTTCCCCTTCAGGAGACAATGATCCAACTATTACGCATATCCGTCAAACTCCAGTCTTAACTGTTACCAAAGATGATCATTTACCATTGAATACGCCTCAAGCACTTTCGGTAGGTGATGTCATTAATTATACGATAGAAGTTACCAATAACGGAAATGTCACACTTCCTGTTGTCAATATGGTAGATAATAATGCCGTTATTACCGGCGGAACTCCTATTCAAAATTTGCCTCCGGGAGCAACCGCAACTTTAACGGCAACGCATACGGTAACACAAGCCGATATTAATGCCGGTCAAATCAGTAATTCAGCTGTTGCCTCAGCTCCATTTAACGGATTAACCTATACGGATACCTCCGATGATACCGATC
>JALUKO010000250.1 GCA_027056525.1 Helicobacteraceae bacterium
GTATATTATCTCCATCAAGTGCAGAGATAGGGATATAACTAAACTCTACATCATCATGCCCAAGATTTGGGATAATCGCTTCATAATCTTTTTTTATCTGCTCAAATCTCTCTTGTGAAAAGTCAACCAAATCCATTTTGTTGATAGCTACAACAATATGTTTAATCCCCAAAAGTGTTGCTATATAAGAGTGTCTTTTCGTTTGTGTCAAAACACCCCCTCTTGCATCGATCAAGATTATGGCAACATCAGCCGTACTCGCACCTGTCGCCATATTACGAGTGTACTGCTCATGACCCGGAGTATCAGCGATAATAAACTTTCGTTTCTCTGTTGAGAAAAATCTATACGCTACATCTATCGTTATACCTTGCTCTCTTTCACTCGCTAAACCATCTACTAAAAGTGCAAGATCGATCTTGTCACCCGTAGTTCCACTCTTTTTAGAGTCTTTTTCTATAGCAGCAAGCTGATCCTCAAAAATCATTTTAGAATCATAAAGAAGTCTTCCTATAAGGGTACTTTTTCCATCATCAACACTTCCACACGTGATAAACCTAAGTATCTCTTTGTTCTCATGTTCATGTAGATACTGTTCTATATTTTCTGCTATTAAATCTGATTGATGTGCCATCTTAAAAATATCCTTCTTGTTTCTTTTTCTCCATTGATGCGTCACCATCACTATCTATAAGTCTTCCCTGTCTCTCACTCGTTGTACAAATAAGCATCTCCTGAATGATCTCAGGTAATGTCTGGGCTTCTGAGTTCACCGCCCCTGTAAGTGGGTAACATCCAAGTGTACGAAAACGCACCATCTCCTCTTTTGCAGTTTTTCTCAACTCTTCCGGCATACGCTCATCATCTACAAGAATCTTCGTTCCCATATACTCAACTACCTCTCTCTTTTTAGAAAAGTAAAGATCCGGGATAGGGATAGCTTCCAAATAGATATACTGCCAGATATCAAGCTCCGTCCAGTTACTCAAAGGAAATACCCGTATGGATTCCCCCTGTTTATGTTTGCCATTATAGATGTTCCACAGCTCAGGTCTTTGACTTTTTGGATCCCATCTGTGGTTTTCATCGCGAAAAGAGTAGATACGCTCTTTTGCACGTGATTTTTCCTCATCGCGTCTTGCTCCACCAAACACCGCATCAAACTTCTCGATATCCAACATCTGCTTCAAACCCTCAGTTTTCATCACATCGGTATGAAGAGCCGATCCATGGGTAAAAGGTGAGATATCCATCTGTGCACCTTTTGGATTGGAATAGACTATAAGCTCCATCCCAACCTCTTTAGCACGCTTGTCGCGAAACTCTATCATCTCTTTAAACTTCCACTTTGTATCCACATGCACAAGCGGCAGGGGTGGAGGTGCCGGATAAAATGCCTTTTGCAAGATATGCAACATCACAGAAGAGTCTTTTCCAACACTGTAGAGCATTGCAGGGTTACAAAACTCTGCGACTACCTCTCTCATTATGTGCATAGATTCAGCTTCCAACTGTTTTAAATGTGTCAATCTTTCATTGCTTATCATAAATTTTCCTTATATTGAATAGTTTGGCGTTGCTTTAAGATGCAAACCACACTCTTTATGTTCTGGGTTTTCCCACCACCATCTACCGCTTCTGATATCTTCACCTGCTTCCACAGCCCGTGTACAAGGTGCACATCCTATACTTGGGAAGCCCATATCATGCAGTTCGTTATATGGCACCATGTTTTGTTTGACAAAATCCCAAACATCCTCAAGACTCCAGTATAAAAGAGGATTGACCTTTATCACTCTGTTAAGCTCATCATACTCCACAATCTGCATATCTTTTCGTGTCACACTTTGAGAAGCGCGCAAACCTGTAATCCATACATCGTACCCGCGAAGTGCACGTTGAAGCGGCTCTATTTTTCTTACAGCGCAACATGTGGTTCTGTTCTCTACGGACTCGTAAAAACCGTTCACTCCCTGAGTTTTGTACAACTCTTGTACTTTGCTCGTATCTGGGAAGTAAACGTCAATCTTTACACCGTATTTTATGTTGGTTCTATCCATCACATCATACGTTTGAGGATGAAGTCTTCCCGTATCGAGTGTAAAAATTTTTGCGTTTTTATCTTCTGTAAGTATCATATGTGTTAACACCTGATCCTCTACACCAAAACTGCTCGAAAATACTGTTTCTCCATCATATTCATGTAAAAAATAATTCACAATATCTTGAGCACTTAAATTTTTTAATTTATTGTTTAATTCTTCTGTATTCATCATAATTTCCTATATTTGGTATTCAGGTTGACTTTTTTCAATACCAAAAGATGTTTTGCTCCATGCACGCTCATGAAAGTAGTAAAGCACCATTTTAGTCACAAGTTCTATGGAGCCTATGGCTGCTGCCATACCCATGCTTCCTGTTACTATAAATGAGATTACCATTGTGTCAAGTGTTCCCAGGGCTCTCCATGAGATAGTCTTCACAACACTTCTATAAGGTTTTTCATGCATCTAATGCTCCATATTTAACTATCTTTATCGATTTACTCAAGATTATATGTCTAAAAATCTCTTGAATTTTTTAAATCTTACTGCAATAATAATATATTTTTAGTTT
>JALUKO010000251.1 GCA_027056525.1 Helicobacteraceae bacterium
ACCCATAATTGTTGCCGCTACTGGAGCAGTTTTTATCATGCCTGCAAATTTATTGTAACTATGGTCTGAACTTTGACCTACAGGCAGATGTTTCTGACGAGAGATCCACAGCATACTAAACGCACCAAGGTTTGTAAAACTAAACAGAATCCAGTACAAGAAAAGTGCACTGTTTGCCTGTGTAGTTCCTATGAGAATAGCAACCATTACAAAACCGGCATGAGAGATAGAACTATATGCGAGCATACGCTTGACATCTGTTTGCACAAGCGCCCAGATATTTGCAGCGGTCATCGTTAGCACTACAAATATATAAAGCACCACTTCCAGCCATACAACGCCACTGTTGATCAAAAACTCAAACATTCTCATAACAACAATAAATGCTGCGATTTTTGGAACGATAGACATATAACCCGCCATTGCAGCACTTGCACCCTCATAAACATCAGGTGCCCATGTGTGAAATGGAACAAGTGAAAGCTTGAAACCAAAAGAAGCAAGCATAAACACAACAGCGACAAGGACATAACCCATATCAGCATAGTTGTTAGCTTCTAAAATCGCTGCGATTTGACCAAGTTCAACTGAACCTGTAAGTGCATAAAATATCATTGCACCAAAACTAAAGAAACCTGCTGCCAATGCACCCATTGTAAAGTATTTAACAGCTGCTTCAAAAGATTTGTTACGGTTATGCATAGCAATCAATGTATAAAGTGCCAAAGACGCTGTCTCTAAGCCAACAAAGATCAAGATCAGGTTATCTGTTGCCACCATAAACTGGAAGCCCGAGATCATAAATAAAAAGAGTGCAAAAAATTCAGGGTATGAAAATTCATGAAATCTTTTATGTGTCAATGCCAAAGGTATAAACAATAACGATGCCCCGACCAAAATAAATTGAGAGAGTATCGCAAGACCATCAATAAGCATAACATCAAAAACACCCATAAGCGTGCCATCTTGAGTAAAGACACCTGCTGAACTCAGAAGAGCACTAAAGTCTATCAACAAAAAGAGTAAACTGATGCCAACATATAATGTTTTATCAAGATTACTTTTTGCTATATCTATAATCAAAATTAACAATGCACCTATGATAGGAATCAACATTGGCGCAAGAGTCATTAGGTTTAATGACTCCAAAGAAACATTTACTGGCTCTAACATTAGTGTGCCCCCTCTACTGAAGTTATGCTAATATCAACCTCTTCAACCTCTTTTATAAGGTTTGGAATTCTTGATTTAGCTTCATCTGTAATAGCTTTGTCGTGCATCAACTGCACAACTGACTCTACACTATTGTTTATCGGTTCTAAAATAGGTTTTGGATATATACCTAACCAGATGGTGATAATCGATAACGGAATAAGAGCAACAAGTTCTCTTTTATTTACATCCGGAAGATTTTTATTTTTCTCATTTGTAACTTCACCAAAGAACATTTTTTTGTAAGCTGTCAACATATAGATTGCACCTACAATGATTGCTGTTCCAGCGATTAAAGTGATCATATGAGATTGTTGATAAAAACCTAGTAAACTCAAGAACTCACCAACAAAGTTTATAGTAAGCGGTAAACCTACCGAAGCCATTAACATAAGCCCAAATATAGCTGCATATCTCGGCATAACTGATGCCAAGCCGCCAAATTCGCTCATCATTTTTGTATGACGTCGATCATAAATGACCCCGACTAATAAAAATAGTGCTCCAGAAACAACTCCGTGAGCTATCATCAAGAAAATAGAACCTGTAATACCCTCTACATTTAAAGCAAATGTACCTAGGATGATAACACCCATATGTGAAATGGAACTGTACGCAACAACCTGTTTAATATCTTCTTGTGCATAAGCAACCATCGCCGTGTATATAATCATCACTATCGCGATAATTGCAATTGGGAACATGAAATATACAGATGCATCTGGAAATAACGGCAAAGAAAAACGGATAAATGCATATGTACCCATTTTTAAAAGAATTGCCGCCAGGATTACAGAACCTATTGTTGGTGCCTGACCATGTGCATATGGCAACCATGTGTGAAATGGAAACATTGGAACCTTGATTGCAAAACCGATAAAGAAAGCAGCAAATAACCAAAGCTGAAAATTTTCCGGCAAAATCAAGCGATACCAGTCAAGTATTGCAAAACTCCACACACCAACACCCGTCATCGGATCAATCGTTGCCTGATAGTAAAAATATGCCATGAAAAGCATACCTACCAGCATTACCAAAGAACCTGCAAAAGTATAAAGGAAGAACTTCACAGATGCATATATGCGTAATGGTCCACCCCATGCACCAATGATATAAAGCATTGGCACAAGTGATAATTCCCAGAAAATATAAAACACAATAGCATCAAGCGCAACAAACACACCAACCATTGTCATCTGTAAAAACAGAAGCGTAATGATCATGTTCTTTACATTCTTAGTATCGGTTAATGAAGCGATACCTATCATGGTAAAGAATGCTGCCAAGATAATGATAAACAAAGAGATACCATCAACACCTAAAATGTAGTTGATACCAAATGATGGAATTAATGGAATGAATTCCATAAACTGCATACCCGATACAGCAGAATCAAAACCAAACCAAAGCCATAAAGCCAGTACAAATTCGATCGCTGAAACAGCTATACCATAAGCACGAATACTATCTTTATGAATTACAAACCCAAACATTGCTGCCAATGCCGGAAAGAATATTAAAATCGATAAAATATGGTCTAACATCTATTAAACTCCTAAGTATCTAACTGCAAGTGCGAAAACTACAGCTAAGGATAATAAAGCAACAGTACCTGCCACCATCCATTTAAGCATAGTAGAAAGGTTACCACTTTGCATATCTCTTGTGTTCTCACCGGTATTGTAAATAAATTTAGCTATACCGTCTACCGTTGCATCCACGAGAAGAATATCCATCTCTTTCCAGAATGCATGTGACATCTCTCTGTATGGTTTTACAAAATAGTTTTCGTAAAAGTGAGGGATATAGTACTGGTTATACAGAAGTTTGTAGATAAAACTTTTTTCCATATCAGAACTTCCATCTGGAACACTAACTTTAGAGAATGCATATTTTTTATACGCAAATGCAATAGCAGCAATAACAAAAAGTTGTGTACCTATGGTCATGATCCAGTATGTAATCTCACTGTGAACATGATACTCCGTAGCCGGCAGAAGAGCCGTTACCATTTCAAAGTACGTCATTTTCATAGCCCCTGCAACAATAGCAAGCAGCAATAATGGACTCATTGCGACTAACATAAATTTATATGCTTCATGTGGATGGATACCAAAAAGTTTGTATCTCTCTTCACCATGAAAAATCAATGCTACAAGTCTAAATGAATAAAATGCCGTTAAACCTGCAGTGAAAAGCAGTACACTGTATATGATGTAATGGTGTTGCACAAATCCAACTTCCAAGATAAGATCTTTTGAGAAGAAACCTGCAAGTGGGAACAAACCGGCTAAGGCGACAGATGCCAAAGTCATCATCACAAATGTTCCCTTCATAACCTTACTAAGACCACCCATTTTAAACGGATCAAGTTCATCATGCATTGCATGCATAACATTACCCGCACCCAAGAACAACAACGCTTTAAAAAATGCGTGTGCCATAAGGTGAAACAATGCGACCCAATACGCACCCAAACCGGCAGCCACGAACATATAACCAAGCTGTGAAAGCGTTGAGTATGCAATGATTCTTTTCATATCGCGGTTTACAAGTGCCATAGAAGCAGCAAACATAGCAACAAAAGCACCAAGTGATGCTATAAACAATCCAACATCAGGGATGAGATCATACAAAGGATTGGCACGAACAACCAAATATACACCGGCTGTTACCATTGTCGCCGCGTGAATAAGTGCAGAAACAGGAGTTGGACCCTCCATTGCATCAGCAAGCCAAGTATGAAGTGGAAACTGAGCAGATTTACCCATAGCACCGATAAACAAGAAGATCCCCATCCAAGTTAATATCTCAGTATCAAGTGATGGCATAACGGCAAATGCCTGATCGTACTGAAGTGTACCCGTATTCCAATATACCAAAAAGATACCAATAAGCATACCAAGGTCAGCAATACGGTTCATGATAAATGCTTCATTGGCTGCCCATGTAGCACTCTCTTTATGATACCAAAAACCGATAAGACCCCATGAACACAGACCAACACCTTCCCAACCTATGAAAAGACCTGCAAAGTTATCACTCATAACAAGAATCATCATTGAAAAAACGAACGCTGACAACCAAGCGAAAAAGCGGTTAAATCCCTTATCATGATCCATATAACCGATAGAGTAAACATGAACAACAGTTGAAACCAAAGTTACAACCATCATCATAGTAACACTTACCTGATCAACCACAAAACCAAAAGGTATATAAAGATCTCCTGTAGCCATCCATGTCATCATCTCGACATGTATCGCTCCACCCGTTTGAAGAACATATGCCAGAAGAATACTACTCGCGATAAAAGAGATAAACAGCAATAAGCTCGGAACCACACCAGCGATCAATGTCTTAGGAGATGCAGCAAAAAGCGTAGCAAACAAAGAACCAACCAGTGGTGCAAATAATGCTATATATAAAAACATTTCCATATTACTATCCTCTCATACTTGTCATAGTTTCAAGGTCAATATTTCCATGACGTTTATGCCAAACAATCAATAGACCAAGTCCTACAGCCACTTCTGATGCAGCGATCGCTATTACGAAAAAAGCAAACATCTGACCTGTCAAGTCACCATAGTAGTGTGAAATCGCAGCAAAAGCGATATTGACCGAGTTGAGTAATATCTCTGTTGCGAAAAACAGCAAAAGTAAATTCTTACGACGCATTACCCCTATTAAACCAATTGCAAAAAGAATAGTTGATAATACCAGGTAGTGATTTAGTCCAATTTCCATCATAAAAGTACCTTTTTATTATTTTCATCTTCTTTAATCTTATCATCACTTGTAAGAGTAAGAGAGATATCCATTTTTTTACCGGCAAGAACGATTCCCGCTATCATTGCAACAAGTAACATCACTGCAGCAACTTCAAAAGGAACAAGGTACTTGGTAAATAAAACCATACCAACCTCTTGTGTATTTCCTGCACCCTCTGTCATTGGATAGAGTGCAACTATATTATCACCGACAATCGGAGCAGCAAAGATCACGACCACCAAAACAGCAGCAAGTACACCCATACAGACAACAATGAACTTATTTCCCTGTTTCTCTTTAACATCTCTTGTTGTATCAAAGAACATCATACCAAATGCATAAAGAGCCATGACGGCACCGGAATAAACAACGATCTGTATCGCACCTAAAAAGTCAGCACCCAGTATAAAGAAAAATGCTGATATAAATATCATCCCTGCCGCTAATGCTGTCAACGCATACAACGCTTGCGATGTTGTTACTGCTATAAAAAACATCGTAATCGTCAAAAACGAAAACAGATAAAAAGCAATTGCTTCAAACATAACCTAACTCCTTAATATGCTAGAGGTGTTTTCTTAACACGCTCATCTTCATGTGGTGTAATAGCACCAAAACCTTCAAATTCTAGCTGTGCTCCAGCCTTCATTTTATCAATTGGTGTCAACATATCTTCATATAGTAAGAAATGCTCTCTTTGATCAGAAGCATTCTCATATTCACCACCGTGTGTAATTGCAAGTTCCGGACAAACTTCAGCACAATATCCACAAAAAATACAACGACCAAGGTTAATGGTATATTCACTCACCTCTTTACGAGAGTTCTCATCTATTTTTGTATCTATACGAATACAATTTGATATACAAATCTTTTCACAAAGTCCACAACCGATACATCTCTCAGCATCACTTTCCCAAAGTCTTTTCATCTCATGCACTGCACGATATCTTGGACCAATAGGCATTTTCTCTTCCGGGTAACTGATCGTGTGTTTGTTAAAAACGATCATCTCTCTAAGAACTACCCAAAGACCGACAAAGAGCTCTAGCCTGAAAGTTCTCTGTACTACTCTTTTAAACTTATCCCAGCCAGTTGTAGGATAATCTTTAATGTCTACTTGAAAGTAACCATCTTCACTAACATTTCTGTTATTAAATTGCTCATTATTCATTCATATCCCCTTAAAACATCATCAAAAAGCCAGCGATTACAACATTAATCACAGCAACCGGCATTAGTACTTTCCAACATAACCACATCAACTGGTCAGGTCTTACATCTGGCCATGCAGCTCTTGTCCACAAAAAGAAGAAGAAGAAAAATGCGACTTTACCAAGCAATGCCAATGCACCAAGGAAACTTCCATCACCATAACCACCTAAGAAAAGTAAAGGGATTACAAATGAGATAAAGAACATATTTGCATACTCACCAATAAAGAAAAGACCCCATCTCATACCTGAATACTCAGTACCAAAACCATCAATAATTTCATGGTCATTTGCTATAAGGTGAAATGGTGTACGACCGGTTTCGGCAAAAGCAGCGATCCAAAATAAAATAAATGCTACAAATCCAACACCATACATGTTAAACACGATCCATCCATTTTCAATCTGGTAGTTATTAAAATCCACCAAAGACAATGAACCCACCATCATAATAGGTGCCAATATAGAAAGCCCCGTTACTACCTCATAAGAGATAAATACAGCAGCACCACGAGCCGCTGAAAGCAGTGAGAACTTATTGGCTGAAGCCATACCTCCAAGAAGCGGTCCGTAAAGACCGACACCCATAATTCCCAAGATATATAATATACCGATATTAATATCTGCAACAATTGGATGCACTTCGTATCCAAAAAGTGTGAATGATGGTAAAAACGGTATTGCTGCAGCTGCCATAAAAGCGGTAGCTGCAGTGATTACCGGTGCTATCTTAAAGATACGACCAACAACATTTGTAGGGATAATATCCTCTTTTGTAAAAAGTTTTACACCATCTGCCGCCACTTGAAGTAACCCATACGGTCCAACATACATCGGTCCTAAACGGCGTTGCATAAACGCAAGAACCTTTCTTTCAAAATAAGTACCAATACCTGCTAGAGCAGAAAATATAAGTAGAATTACAACGACCTTGATAACCGTTTCTATTAAATATGCTGTATCCATATATTACACCTTTTCAATCGAAGCTGTTGCAAAGCGATATGAGCTAAACAGAGCTTCTGAGTTTATTTTAGAATCAAATGTCGGTAAACATGCTATATCACCGGCGATCTTGTTATCGCTTACTATAGTAACTACCAACTCACCTTTTTCAGTCTTAATTCGTACACTTTCACCCTCATTAAGATCTGATTTAGCCAAGTACTCTTCACTCATATACACACCGCTTAACTCATCGAGGTTTGTTGCTTTATGAGTAAACTCAGTAAATTGTCTTACAGGATTTGCCAAGTAGATCAATGTACCTTCCATTTTTTCTTCATTAAACGGTTCTACACTTTCATCATCACTTGTTTGTACTTTCAAGTTTTCAAGCAGATAACCTCTCATCTCAGTACCGTCATTTTCATAATGGTTTGGAAGGTTGTCAAACTCTTGCGCTTTAAACCCTGCTTCAACAGGAAGATGCACTGTATAATCAATGGTATTTTCAGCTTCCAAGCCAAGTGCATTTGCAATATCGTTGAGTTCATACCCATGATACGAAAGTGCTGCATTTGTAGGGTTTACTCTTTTATTTACAGAAGTAAGTGTCCCCTCTTGCTGATTCATCGCCGGCATATCCAGATCACCATCACCTAAAGCCGATAAAGTGAAAGCTGCTTTTGTATTATAACCTATAGTATGTACACCTCTCTCATCATCCAAATCACAAATGAGTGCTACACCCAAAGAATTTGTCAAAGGTGGAATTATAGTAACTTCAAACGCAGTATATTTCTCTATAAGCGCTACTAAACGAGCCAAGTTTTTAGAGTTTGGATGCGTATAAAGGTCCGGTCCTACCATAAGTGCAAATTTATCTTTTTTCTTCAAATTTTTTGCTAAAGTTTCATCAAATTTTGCAGGTACATTTAGAAGTTCTAACAAGCGGTTGTCATCAACTTCCACCTCTTTAGAAACTTTTTTGGAAACCATTTTGGATTTCTCTACTTCAATCTCTTCCTCTTCACCTGTCTCTTCATTAACTTTTATCTCTTTTACTATTTCAATAACTTTCTCTTTTACAGTTTCGGTTACTGTTATCGTTTTCATCGAGTGAAATGAAGCCAGATACTCAGCTAAAGACTCCGGAAGTTTGGATTTGTCGGCAAACAGATCCAAAACAAGGTATAAAACCGCCTCTTCTTGAAGTGGAGCATGAGTGACACTCATGATACTTTTACCCATGCCGTCTATAATCGGATCACTTACAGGATGGAAGTAAAGTCCCGCACCCTTGTTCACCGTCATTGAGTTGTTCAGAGCATATCGTGCGTTTGGATTGTCTGTTTTTAAAGCTGAGCCGACAGAGATCACAAAGTTGGAGTTATGAACAACTTTTAGATCACTTCCATACAACGACGTACCACTGATTTCAGAATAATCTTTTAAGAAGGTTTGAAATGCTTTGGCTTCTTGATTTATCAGCTTGAAGCCGAGTTTCTCTTTCATCTTTTGCAAGATCAGTGCTTCTTCATTTGTAATGCTTGAAGTAAACTCTATGGTGTCAGCTTTTTTAAATGCCTCTATTGCTTTTTCAAAAGCTTTCTCATCACGTGAGGCAACCTTATTCTCATAATCAAAACCATAACGCCCGGCTCCACAAAGAGAAACATAATTCCATTCATTCATTACACGATAGATCTTATCCTCAGGATTTGCCACACTAGTATGCTTGACATCATATGAGATTTGACAACCTGCCGAACAGTGACCACATGTAGCGGGAACCTGATTAAGTTCCCAGGCGTTTGATGTGTACATAAAATGCGTATCTACCAAAGCACCCACCGGACATACCGCAGAACACTCACCACAAGATGTACAATCAAGAACATCCGTGCCGTTTGTAAGACCAATAACAGATTTATTCAGTTTATTCCACATAGCGTATGCATCTTTTGGCATAGACTCTTTATACTCGGCATTGAGTGCATCAGCTCCACGAGGGATAGTTTTTAAAGAGTTATCACCTATCATATCTTTACAGGCTGTAACACAACGCTCACATACTATACACAAGCCCGGATCATAGTGAAGGTGTCCCCAGTCATGAGAACTTCTATCAACATCTTTTACAGCATAGCTTTGAGAATCTACACCGATCTCTAAAGTATAGTTTTGTAGTTCACATTCTCCAGACTGATCACATACACCACATTGAAGAGGATGATTTACATCATACACTTCCATAATAGCGCGTCTTTCAGCTTCAATAGTCTCAGTCGATGTTGTGATACTCATCCCGTCTTTTGCTTTTGCATTACAGGCATACACCTGTTTTCCATCAGCTTCTACAAGACAAATACGACAAGCAAGCGTTGGACTACACCTTGTCAAATAACAGATCGCCGGAATAAAAATATCGTTAGCACGAGCGGCATTTAACAGATACTCACCCTCTTGCGTCTGAATCTCTTTTCCATCAATGTTTATAGTAATTTTACTCATGTACTACTCTCACTATTTTGGATTTTTCAAATCTATACCTACTCGCATCAAACACATCATCAAATGTAGGATTTAACGCAATGGTTCCCTTGAGATCACTATCGAGTTTAAACTCTCTTGTGATGGTTCGTGAGCCAAAAGTGATCTCAACTCTGTCACCGTCAGAAATTCTAGCTGCTGCAGCAAACTGTGCAGAGCCTCGAAGTGTGGTATCTTTTTCAAGTTGTCTAGATTTATTTGTGTAGGCATTAAATTGCAACACAGGATTGCAATGGTAAATAACCGTGCCATTAAACTCTGGAAGATCCTCGAGTTCATCCAGCTCATCAGTAGCACTGCACTCAACTTCATCAAGAACATAACCTCTTATATCATCACCAAATTCAGATAAGAAGTTTTCAAGTGAATCAAAAGCAATATTTTTAAAACCTGCTTCTTTGCTCAGTTGCTTTGTATAATCAATGGTATTTTCACTCTCTATACCAAAATGTGCTGCCAGATCATTGAGTGTATAACCATCAAACGAAAGTGCTACATTGGTTGGCAGTACCTTGTTATCTATGTTTACAAAAGTTCCCTCTTGCTGGTTCAATGCAGGAACCGCCATATCCGTATCTTCAAAAGATGCTATGGTAAAATCACCCTGTGCGTTATAGCCGACCACATTTGCAATAGGCTCATCAGCATCAAGATCACAGATCAAAGATACACCGAGTGTATTGATCTCAGTTGGAACAATTACCAAAGAATACTCACTGTACTTCTCAATCATCGCACAAAATTTTGCTATGTTGTCTGAGCGTTCATGTGCAAAAAGGTCACTTCCTACAATAAGAACCTTATTTTCTGCTCTTGCAAAAGATGTACTCATAAAAGAAAGTTCCTCATCGCCAATATTACTCTCAGCATCTAAATAACCAAGATCCAAATCCTCAAAATAACTTCTAATATTTTCTGGAAGATCTGCATCTTTTAAGATCTCATTAGCCAAAAGTGCAATCACACCCTCTTCTGTACCCACTTCATACTTCATAAGTTGTGTAACGGTATTTTGCATCAGTGCATCTTCCATCGGATGTGCATACACAATTTTTGCACCATTATGCTTAGAAGCGGTTGTCAAGGCATATCGCACAGCCGGATTATCACTCGCAATTCTTGTTCCCATCACAATAATAGCATCTGCTTGTTTGATGCTCTCAAGAGAACCACTATGATGAAGTTTGCCGCTTACACTACTGTATGCTTTTATAAACTCTTGGTATTTTCTTGCATCTTCATTGAAAAGCTTTATGCCGAGTTTCGTTTTTAGAAGCTGCAATATATGTGCCTCTTCATTGGTTATCATTGAAGAGAAACGAATTGCATTCGCATTCTCAAGAGCTTTTATAGCTTGGTTAAACACCATTTCATCCTTTTTAGCATTGTTCTCAAAGTCAAAACCAAAACGACCCGCACCACATAAGGATGCAAATTCAAAGTTATTTTTCACTCTGTAGAGTGAGTCTTCGCCGTTGATGCCACTGTGTCTTGTTTCATACTCTAGAGGGCATCCCGCTGAACAGTGTGCACACGTTGCAGGAACACGCGAGAGTTCCCATGCATTAGCCGAATATTTAAAATCAGAACTTACAAGTGCTCCCACCGGACATACGGCAATACACTCTCCACAAAATGTACAATCAAGTGTGTCTGCATCTTTAGGAATGATAGTTGAGCTGTATCCACCAAATTTTACTTCAATAGCATCATCACCTATCACCTCGTTACATACATGTACACACTTTTCACACAGTATACATAACGATGGATCATAATTGATCAAGCCCCAGTCTTGTATCTCTCTGGACTGATCACGAGCTGTAAAGCTCTGCTGTGCAACACCAAACTCTAACGTTTTGTTTTGCAAATCACACTCACCGGACTTATCACACACTCCGCACTCTAAAGGGTGGTTGACATCATAAAGCTTCATAATGTTTACACGCTCTTGCTCCAAAGCAGGCGTATTTGTTGTGATATTTATCCCCTCAGTCGGAGGTGTATTACAAGAGAGCACAAATCCATCAATCCCCTGTGCTTCTACTACACACATACGACAAGATGCACAAGGTGATGTTTTAGATATATAACACATAGTAGGGATATAGATACCGTTTTTACGTGCAACACTTAATATACTCTCACCTTTTTGAGCTTGAACAGATTGACCATCTATTGTAAAGTTAATTGTTTTACTCATATCTGCCCCCTATGCCTGAACCATAGCGATGTAATAGCAACGCATACAACGCTCAGCTTCACTCAGTGCTTCATCTTGTGTAAAGCCAAGGTTCACTTCTTTGTTGTTGTCCTTACGGGCATCAACACCTAAAACCGTTGAGTGCTCTCTTGGAAGTCCCGGAAGCCAACCTGTAATCTTCTCTTTTTTATCATATACTCTCAGTTTACGCAGATGATCTTCCATGATCTCATCATCTGTGAGTGTTATCTCACCGGTTTGCACATAGCGAGACATAACTGAAGCTGCACGTTTTGCCTGACCCACTGCATTTACAATCGTCATCGGACCATATTCACAATCACCCGAAGCAAAAATTCCCTTGCGAGATGTCATATAGTCTTTACCGTTTGTCTTAATGGTCGCCCATGAGGTCATCTCAATCTCCCACTCCTCTGGAAGAAGATCAAGGTCAGCAGACTGAGAAACCGCAGGAATAAGGTAGTCTGCTTCTATCGTATAGGATTCACCCTCGATTTTTACAAGCTGTGCACGCCCACCATTAGGATCCGGTACAAGCTCGAACTTATCGATAAGTAACTCTCTTAAGATATCATTCTCATCGGTCGTGATTTTGTTTACCGCCGAGTGAAATAAAAACTCTACACCCTCTTCTACAGCTTCATGGTACTCTTCATAAGTTGTATTGCGAATGATCGTTTTCTCATCACGACGATAGATCATATACACTTTTTTAGCGTTTGCACGTATGGCACAACGAACAACATCCATTGAGGTAAAACCACCACCGACACACACAACTGTTTTACCGCTAAGGTCAACATAGTCAGTTGTTAAAAGGTTCTCCTCTTGCTCCTCTTTTGAGATCTTGTACCCATATTTCTCATACAGGTTTACCTTATCCAAGAAGTCAATCGCACCCCAGTAACCTTTAATCTCTGGGCGTTCATTTTCACAACGCACTTTTTTGGAGATACGTGTTCCAACCGCTACCATTGTTGCATCATACTCATTTTCAAAACGACGCATATCATCTGCACCGATACGGGAGTTTGTTATAAAGTTCACTCCCATATCTCTGACACATTCTATATCTTGGTTGTACTTGTCAATCGGCATACGGTATTCGGGAACACCTACAGCAACCTCACCTCCAAGAACCGGAAGATCTTCATAAACATCAACTTCGATTCCCTCAGCAGCAAGATAGTATGCTGTTGTAAGCCCAGCAGGACCTGCTCCAATTACGGCTACTTTTTTATCTATGGCAGGCTTTTTCTCCATCGGATGAAAAAAATCATACCCGTGATCAGTTTCCCAATCAGCACCAAGACGTTTAAGTGACATAATAGATATAGGCTCATCCAGGTTTGTTCTACGACATGCATCTTCACACGGATGTGGACATACGCGTCCACAAACATGTGCCAATGGCATTGTTTGGCGTGTCGCTTCCAAAGAGTCATCAAAACGAAGATCTCTTACACCCTCAATATAACCGGGGATATCTACATGCGCAGGGCAGGCATCAGAACACGGTGATGTGATCTTTGCAATATAACCCACACTTTCGTGATAATGCTTAGATGGTTTTTGTTCGTTGATACACTCCAAGAATTCAGCTTCAAAGTGTGTCATTAGATCAAGTATAGGATTTGGAACTGTTTTTCCAATCTCACACTTTGATGTAATTTGCATACTTTTACCAATCTCTTTTAAATGATCCAAATCAGCTATGCTACCCTCACCACGAGCAATTTTATCCAGTTGATCATATAAAATACGTCCACCCCATCTTCCGGGTGCACATCTTCCACATGCTTCTGAATACTCTTGGTACTGTGCAGCATACTCCATTGCCAAACGTATGACATCAACATCTTCATGAAACAGTGAAACACCGTCCCAGCCTATAAAGGCTTTTGAATCACGATGATCGTCATATTGTGCCGGCAGGTTGTAAGCTGATTCTTCCCACTCTTCTTGGGGTTTGCCTATATTATTTATAAGCTCTCCATTCCAAGTAGAAAAATATACTTTACTCAAAATAATTTCCTAAGCTTTTTTTGCGACGACAGTCCAATCGACTTCGTTAAACTTTAAAGAGTTCATCAACTCATAACCACACTCTTTTACCAGATCAGCGCTTCTTTGAATGGGAGTAAAATCTCCTATTTCAAATAAGAATATCGCAACCTCTTTTTCCGGGTGAGAAGCAAGAATCTCTTTCATTCTTGGTTCAAATTCATCTTTTAAATGTCTTAAATCATATCTTTTCATTAGCGGTCAACCTCTCCAAATACGATGTTTGTTGTACCAATAATAGAAACAACATCCGGAATATAATGCCCAGGTAACAGGTCAGTTAAAATCCCTGTATGCCAAAAAGACGGCGCACGAAGTTTCAGACGATACGGATATGGTCCACCTTGAGAGTTTATATAGTAACCAAGTTCACCCTTTGGTGATTCAGTTGCTACATACACCTCGCCGACAGGTGGTCTCATACCTTGTGTAACAAGTACAAAGTGTTGCATCAAAGAGTAGTTTTGCGTCATGATATCAAGTTTTGGAGCTGAAACATATTTTGGCGCGTGAGCCATAAGCTCCGTCTCCCCTTTTTCTACACACTCGTTATACATATCTATAGTCTGATAAAGGATCTTTGCAGATTCTCGCATCTCTTCCATATATATACGGTAACGTGCAAAGTTATCACACTTGTCAGAGTAAGGAACATTAAACTCTACTTCATCATAAAGCTCATACGGCTCCTCTTTGCGAATATCCCAAGCTACACCCGAAGCTCTGAGCATCGGACCTGTACAACCCCATGAAAGAGCCATATCTGTAGGTATTACACCCACCTCTTCCATCCTCATAAGCCAGATACGGTTCGTATCCAAAAGATCTTCATAATCTTTGATGTTTTGAGGAAGTTTGTCCAGAAAGTCTTTCAGCTGTGCTATAAAAGTATCTTGAATATCCAAAGGAACACCACCGATACGGATAGCCGCATGTGTAAGACGCGCACCACAGTAACCTTCTATGATATCCATGAGATACTCACGTTCACGGAATGCAAACAGGAAAACTGTCATCGCACCGATATCCAGTGCCGTTGTAGCCAACCAGAAAAGGTGACTCATAAGACGGTTGATCTCTAAAAGCATCATTCTGATAACTTTCGCACGACGAGGAACTTCCAATCCGATAAGCTTCTCAACAGCTAAAGCAAATCCATAATTGTTTGAAGATGATGCGATATAATCCATACGGTCGGTTGTCGGCATAAACTCATTGTAAATCATGTTTTCAGCCATCTTCTCCATACCACGGTGAAGATATCCAATATCCGGATGTGCTTTCACAATCATCTCTTGTTGCAAGTGAAGCATCAAACGAAGTTGACCGTGAGCAGACGGGTGCTGAGGACCGAAGTTTAAAATAAGCTCATTATCGTCTCTGTCAAATGTAATATTTTCAAAAAACGGTGTTAGTCTATTTTTTATTTGTGCCATATTTTACCACCCTATCTCTGAGGATCATCAATAATTTTTGATGTCTCTTTATTTAATTTTTTGATCAAGAACACGCCCTCTTCCTCTTGGTAAGAGTCCACATTTCTCTCTTCTTCGCCTGTAATCTCTGTTCCTTTAGGTACTTCAAAACCTAAACGTGCAAATCTTTGAGAATCATATCTGTCCACCCTTGCAGTATCACGGATCTCAGGTCCGATCTCTTCTCTTGCTTCCTTGCCGTAGATCTTATCTACTTCATACCATGAAGCAAATTCATCACCTTGCAGCGGATACGTTTTTAAAAGAGGATGACCCTGCCAGTCATATGGCATAAGGATACGCTTCATAAAAGGATGTCCATTTGCTTCGATACCGAACATATCATACATCTCACGCTCTGACCAATCCGCACTTCTAAAAAGCTTTTCAACAGAGTCAACTGCCTGACCATTTTGTATAAAGTATTTTATACGAATACGTTTACGCTTTTTCATGCTAAGCATCTGATAGAAGATCTCAAAAGTGTTATCTTTAGCCAACCAATCAATAGCAGAAAGCTCTGAAAGCTGAGTATATTCCAACTCATCTCTCATCAACTCTAAAACACCGTAAATATCATGAGCATTAATGTAAACAACCATCTGCTCTACTTGTATAAAAGCCTCTTTCACTTCAAACTTTGCCTTAATAGCCTCTAGATCACTTGCAAAAACTTCATCTGTTTCAACTTCACTTTTAGGTACCTGCGGAGCTACATAGTATCTATCCGTATAGTATGCTTTTGCCTGAACATCATCTTTAGGTATATATGCTCTCATTACATTAACCTTTTAGCTTTTTGTGCTTTAGAAGCATGGTTTGCACGGATCTTCTTCTGAAGAAGCATCACCCCATACTGAAGTGTTTCAGGACGAGGTGCACAACCCGGTAAATACAGATCAACAGGAATGATACGGTCAACACCCTGAACAGTTGCATATGTGTTGAACATACCACCTGTGTTAGCACATGAACCCATAGATATCACCCATCTTGGTTCTGTCATTTGATCGTATAAACGCTTAATAAACTCTGCGTGTTTTTTCGTAAGTGTTCCCGCTACTATCATAACATCCGCCTGACGAGGAGAAGCTCTAAAGATCGTACCAAAACGGTCAAAGTCAAATCTCGATGCCCCAGAAGCCATCATCTCGATACCACAACAAGCCAGACCATAGGTAAGTGCCCAGAGTGAGTTGGAACGACCCCAGTTCACAATCTTGTCAATACTTGTGAGTGCGACCGGTAAACCGCCATCTTGCGTATAATTTATTTTATGTTGTGCCATTCAAGCGCTCCTTTTTTCCATGCATATACAAAACCAATAGTTAATAACAAAATAAACATTAACATCTCAGCAAAACCAAACCAACCAAGAAGTTTAAAATCGACTGCCCAAGGGAACATAAAGACGATCTCAACATCAAACAACAAAAATAGAAGTGCAAACAGATAAAACTGCGGAGATACTCTATTTGGCTGTTTTGTTATTTCTGGTCCACATTCGTAAACTGAAAGTTTAATTTTCTCAGCATCTTTAGCTGCTAGTGCGCGACTCGCAAGTCTTGCGATAACAGTTGTTGCAATAAATGCCCCAAACGTTATAACGAAAAGTACAAATACACCAAAATATGGATTTGCAGTAGCGATGTGCTCCATATAACCTACCTTTTTTTTAAAACTACACCTTCAAAAGATATAGCTCTATTAGATAATTTTGTTTTCTACAAAAAATAACAGCAAAAAATGAAGTTTTCTGCCATTGTTTACATTAGAAAAAACAGTTGTTTGCACTATAACTAAAAGAGTATTAAAAAAAAGAGTATCAAGAGAGAAGTAGCGTAAAATGTCACTAAATGGAACACTCTACTCCACGGAGTTAAAACAGTGTGTAGATTGGTAATATTCTAGCAAAACAATCGGGAATTTAACCTTAAATATTATAAAAAACAGAGGAAAAGTTAAAGCTGAAATTTCTCTTGCTTTTGTACTCAAACAGCCAATATTTCATTAGTTATTAATTATATTTGTGATAAAATACGAGCAATGAAGAATTTTGTAGAGGAAAGATCATGAAGCACTCAGTTGATATCATCAGTAAGCGCAAAAATGAGGTTTATTATGACTATATGCTTCGTGAAGACAAACTCAGTGATGAGAAAGAAACAAAACGCCCCAAACCTGTCAAAAAAGTAAAAAAATCTTTTGGATCGCAGGAGATTCGTCTTAAAGATCTCTCTTTTGCACCCGATGGGTGGGAGGGTGTTTTCTATACCGGTTATTTTATCCTTGTTCCCTATATTGTCGGGAACCTCTTCTTGTTTTTCGTTATTACAGGAGGCGTTTTTGAAAACTACAAACTACTCGACACCAGTGCTTTTTTTATCATCTGGGCAATAGGCTATGAGATTGTCGCAACTATAGCTCTTACGTGGATTTTTATCTCTTTTCTTAAATATGACACAAAAGAGTAGCTCTAAAAAGCTACTTATTTAAAAAACCCATCGATTTTTCACTATCAAAGTTCCCCTCTTTTTCTTTGCTGATCTCCTCTATGAAATCATCCAGTGAAAAAACAGGTTCCTCTCTTACTGCTACTTTATAAGCGGTATTTTTAATGATTAAATTTATCTGCCCACCCGTTAAGGAGTATTTTGCCAAAGACTCTATACTAAAACCATCTTCATAAGGCGCCTCTTTTGGAAGCATCTTCTCCCAAAGTTGTACTCTTTGGGACTGATCGGGTTTTTTAAACTCTATTTTGTAGTTAAAACGTCTCGAAAATGCTTTATCGATATTTTCAAGAAGATTCGTTGTTGCTATAAGCATCCCTTTAAAGTTTTCGATCTGCTCTAAAAAGATATTTTGCATCTGGTTGTGCATCTGGTCTGCACTTGAGCTTATACCGCTTGAACGCGCACTTAAAAACTGATCTGCTTCATTGAGCAGTAAAATAGGTTCTGTTTTTGTTTTCTCACTCAACTCATAAAAAGTATCGAAAATTCTACGAACATTTTTTTCACTCTCACCCACATACATTGAGAGTATTTTAGAACAGTCAAAAGAGAGTACCTGTCGTTTGAGTGATTTGGCAAGGGAGTATGCAGTCATAGTTTTACCCGTTCCCGCATGACCGTAAAAGATGATGCGGGCATCAATGCCACTCTTTTTATCCTTAATGCCCCACTCAACAAGACGGTTGACAACCTCTTTGTCCACCTGACGCATAAGGTTGTTAAGTGTATCTCTTGTTTTTTTGTTCAAAACAACATCATCAAGCGATGTTTCAGGCTCTATAAGTTCAAAAATATCCTGCTCATCCATAAGCATATCAAGCTTGAGTTTACGAACTTTTTTATTTTTTTGTGGATGAATAATACTTTGAAGCACATCATCTACTATATAAAATGAACGGGAAATACCCCCAAAAGGGTTAAGCATCTCTTCATAGTCAATAATACCGCCACTTAAAAGGTTTGAGCCCTCTTCCAAAAGAGATCGGTTTTTGATACGCTCGTACTCATCGAGTGAGATCAGATCGATAAGAGTGTTCATCTCACGCAAAGACGCATCGGTCGCACTATACTCTTCACGTAAAAGTGCTATAAAGATCACCTGCTCTTTCGTGTCCATCTTTTTTTGTTTAAAAAATTTGTCAAGTACAAGATTTTCAGAAGTTTGCTCCACTCTTTCTTGTATCCGTTTCTCAAGATGCTGCAGTTTATTTTGGACTCTGTCTATCCCAAGAGAATGTTCATGAACATTTTGACGGATCACACTCATCTTCTGATAAAGCTCAATTCTAAAGAACTGATCCTGAAGATACTCCAAATGGTCTGCATACGGCTTAATATCAGGAAGATCAAGCTCAAGAGTACCATCTTGTAAAAGTTTTAAGAACGATGGGCTTAAACCTACGGCAGTGTTGAGAAGCTCCAGCGGAGTGACTTCTGAGATCTTTAAAGGTGTAAAGCTCTGCTGATGCAACCAACCCAACTCCAAAAGGATCTTTACATTTTGTAAATATTGTAAAAATTCATACTTTTTACCCTCATACATATCCTGTAAAAGATCCAAAACAAGAACATCATCCTGCCCCTGCATATATCGTTTTGCCAAATACTGAAGCATTTGCGCCTCAGATTTGCTACATTTTAAATGAACAAAAATTTCAGATTTTTCAATTTTTTTCGCTTCTAAAAAGTCAACTAGTGTTTTCAAATTACCCCTTAAAATTTATAACCTAAGCCAATGGAAGCTATCAGAACATTAGAGTTCGAAAACTCTCCATCAACATCATCATTACTAACTGTTCTGCTCTCTCTCATGGAGTACAAAGCGGAGACGCCGATATTTACTTTTTCATTGATCTGATAACGCATACCCAAAGAAACAGACAAAGAGTTTGAATCCGGAAGCTCAAACCCTATCGTTTCATCCGGAACAGGAGACTCATCATAAACTGCACCCGCCATAAGCGTCAACTCATCAAGTTCCTGTGTAACACCCAAACGATATGCACTGACATCGTTCCAGTTTTTTGCAATAGGATCATCAAAATATGGTGTAAGATTTCCTATGTTGCCCGCATAGTTAAAATCTAACACTCTGTATGCAGACCAAAAGTTTCTCTCATAAACAACTTCTACCGTAGTTTTAGAAGGAAGTGTGTAAGCAACTGCAAGATTTAAAGCTGCCGGAAGCGGTACGCTGACACTCCCTCCACCATCATAAGCAAGTGCTGTCGGATTGTATAGCTTGGCATCACCTTCAACTGTCAAGTTAACCTGTGAGCGGTAGGTAACACCGATATCGAAGTTTTTGTTTGGCTTGTAAGCCAGTGCCATATTGTATCCGAAATCTAAACTCTCCCCCGTCATATCTCTTGAAACAGCTGCTGTACTTTTTACGATACCCGATGTATGCACGATTCTAAAACCCACTGCAAAAGCGACTTTACTGCTTATCTCAAAAGCTGCTGTAGGATTGATCTCTACAATCTCAAGTGTAAACTCCTCTGCCTTATCTTTGCCCGGAGCATCATGCCATCTTTTTGAGAGTCCTCCCGGCACGACGATACTGAGTCCAACTCTTGTGTTATTTGCTAACTTCTCAGACACATAGTTAAAAGAGGGAACAAAAAAGTTTTCACGCTGCGCATTGATGTCGTAGTCTGTAGTATCTGTGGGAATTTTACCCTTATACTTCACCGGATCAAGTCCTATATAGATAAGGTCAGCTTCCAAAGAGCTGCCACTATCCATAAAGATCATATTGGCAGGGTTATAGTACGCTGCATCCGCTCCGTGAGAGTGTGCAACATTTGCAGCACTCAAAGCAACTCCATTTGTGGAGACTTCCGGTATCTTGTACCCTCCGGCATATAAAGAACATGCTGTTACTAAAGATAAGAGGGCTAACTTTTTAGCTTTGTACTTGTCACGCTTCACACCAACACTTAACATACTACTTCTCCAAAATAAAATCAAAAGTTCATAATACTACCAAAATAATACAAAATATTCACTAAGTTAGTTACACGGTATTCATTAAAATTTCATTTTTCATCCCTTTCAAGAAACTTCTAAATCGTTTTTGATAAAATGTAAGCGAATGTTTTTTTAAGGAGAAGGTATGAGACGAGTTTTATTTTCCGCACTACTCGCATTTATGATGGTTGGGTGTGGCAGTGATACCAGTAATGATGTCACTTTAGAAGCACCCTATGAAGCAGGTAGTTATGTTGTTTTTGATGCCAAAGGCGGAGATATCCCCTACCCGAACAATATTCTCTTTGCGGCAAATTCCAGCTCAACAAATGATGCTGATGGTGTCACACTTAATATCCCTTACGAACCTTCAGATCCCGATGCAAGTGTCAAACATGCACTTAACGAACTGAACGGTTTCTCAACAACTTCACCTATCAGCGTAAGTTTTAACGGAGAGATCAACGCATCTTCACTCTATGGCAACATCCACCTTTATGAGATCGGTGCTACAGGTATTGCGAGTGAACTTACTTTTCATGTACCAAACCTTATTAACGGTGATTATATTGCGACAACAAGTGGCTCTAAAATAGTGATACTCCCGGTCAAACCACTTAAAAGTGCGACCAACTACGCTGTTGTTCTCACCAATGGTATCGTTGACAATAACAACAAACCGATAGCTCCCGATGTTGCTTCTGAGTTACTTCTTAGAACAAGTGCTCTTGTCGATGCTACAGGAAACCATACAAATTTAAGTATTGATGATGCAACAACCTTTGAGGGTATCCGCCAACTTACCCAGCAAATGATCGGCCTTACTTTAGCTTATGATACAAATATCAAAAGAGAAGATATAGTCAGTGCATGGAACTTTAAAACACAAAGCATAGGTGATATAGCCGATGCATTTGCCACCAACAATCCTACTGCGACTATGGGTCTGGCAGACACTAACTTAACATCCAAAGATATCATTGCATCCACGGGTGCGGATGTCAGCAGTATGTATGGCATAGCAAAGGTATATGCCGGAACACTCTCTAATGTTCCGTATTACTTGGCAAAAGCACGATCCAAATACGACACAGCACCTCTAACAAACTCATTTGAGTTCAATGCAAGTTCATCACTGCCGGAGCTCAATGCAACTATTAGCATTCCGGTACTTGCAACTGTACCCAACACATCCGCTATGCCTGCTGATGGCTGGCCGGTAGTGATTTTTCAACATGGTATCACACAAAACAGAACCAACCTTCTGGCTATCTCAGAAGCACTTGCAAATGCCGGCTATGCGGCAGTTGCTATCGACCTTCCTCTTCACGGTATAGATGACAATACAAGCGGACTTTACCTACCAACACTTGAGCGTACATTTGATTTGGATCTTGTAAACAACACAACACTTGAAGCGGGTCCTGATGGTGTTATAGATCCTTCCGGAACGCACTATATCAACCTTGCTTCACTTCTAAGCTCACGTGACAATGTACGACAAACAACCTCCGACCTGATTGCTCTGCAAAACAGTTTTGGGAGTGTTGTGGCAACAGACGGCTTAAAATTTGATGCTTCCAAAGTTGCTTTTGTAGGTCACTCACTAGGGACTATTGCATCTTTTGGCTACCTCGCACACACTACACTTGAGGGTGTTACTTTGGCGATGCCAGGCGGCGGGATAGCACAACTACTCAACAACTCTGTTCGCTTTGGACCTATTATAGAAGCCGGGCTTGCAAGTAAAGGTATTATCAAAGGAAGTGCCGATTATGATGCGTTTATGTTAGCTACTCAAACAGTTTTAGATGATGCAGACCCTATAAACTATGCAATGGTAGTTGGTGCAACTCAAAATATTTTTGCTATAGAGGTAGTTGGGAACTCCACAGAGGGAACAAGTGATCAGGTTATTCCAAACTCAGTGGCAACCGCACCACTCGCAGGAACGGAACCACTTCTGACTTATATGCAAACTGAAAATCTCACGGCATCCGCGAGTGTAAAACCAAACAAAGTTGCAAGGTTTACAGTGGGCGATCACAGCTCCATACTTGATCCTTCCGCTTCTGTAAGTGCAACGGTTGAGATGCAAACACAAACGGCTTCTTTTGTGAACTCAACAGGTTCATACATTCAAGTCAATGATGCTTCCCTGCTTTATAACCCTTAAAATATCACTCTATTCACTTCTCTTTTTGAAGTGAATATAAAAGCTCTATCTCCTCTTTCCAGATCGTCTCATCAATGGTCTCAAG
>JALUKO010000252.1 GCA_027056525.1 Helicobacteraceae bacterium
ACTTTACCGCTTTGCACAAGCCTGTCAAACGCTTTGAGACTCTCCTCAATCGGAACAACGGTATCCGGCCAGTGCATCTGATAAAGGTCTATATAATCAGTTTGCAACTTTTGTAAGCTTCCCTCGACCGCCCGCTCTATGTGAAAACTGTCAATAGCCGTTAAACCCTCTCTCACCGGTGGAACGAACCAGCCGTTAGCCGCTCCTGCCACCTTTGTAGCCACTATGATGCTTTCTCTATTTTTTGTCTTTAGCCATCTGCCTACGATCTCTTCAGTGATACCGACATACTCTTTTTTGGGAGGAACCGGGTAGAGTTCTGCCGTGTCAAAAAAGTTCACACCACGCTCATAGGCCTTATCCATGATCTTAAAAGCCTCTTTTTCATCACAACCTGAGCCAAATGTCATCGTACCCATACAAATGGGGCTCACGCGTAAACCTGTTTTTCCAATATATCTATACTGCATATGAAACCTTCTCAGTTCGTTTGTATAACACTATACTACTTCAATTCACCCCAGTTATCACCGATGTTTAAACTCGCTTTGAGTGGTATGTTCAGTGGCATAATCGTCTGCATCAACTCTCTAAACCTCTCACCAAGAGCTTGTGCTTTTTCTGCATCAACCTCAAAAATAAGTTCATCGTGAATTTGTAAAAGCATCACAGCTTCGAGGTTTTCCTCTTGGATCACCTGATGAATTTTATTCATAGAGAGTTTTATAAGATCAGAAGCACTTCCCTGAAACACAGTGTTGACAGACTCCCTCTCATATGCGGCTTTAAACATCGGCGTTGCGTTTTCATAGTCAAAATATCTACGTCTTTTTAAAAGAGTCTCTACGTATCCGTATTCTTTTGAACTATCAACGATCGATCGGAAGTAGCTTTTCACTGATGGAAAATTTTCAAAATATTTCTCTATGATCGCTTTTGCTTCTTTGGTTGTAATGCCTAAAGTATCTGAGAGTTTTTTTTGTCCCATCCCATACAAAAGTCCAAAGTTCACCGTTTTTGCCACTCCACGCTTAGAAGCCGCTTCCTCCTCGCCAAAAAGCACTATGGCTGTTTGCATATGGATATCTTTATCGTGCATAAACGCATCTACCAAAACTTTATCCTGTGAAAAATGAGCAAGCAGTCTCAACTCTATTTGTGAGTAATCTATACCTATAAGTTTTTTCCCCGCAGGAGCAACAAAAGCTTCCCTTATTTTCAGACCAAGCTCACTTCTAGCCGGGATGTTCTGCAAGTTTGGATTTTTAGAGCTAAGTCGCCCTGTTGCCGTTCCCGTTTGTACAAAAGAGGTGTGTATGCGTGCATCAGCATTTTGCTTGGAAAGTTTTAAAAGTGGCTCTATATATGTAGAGAAAAGTTTATACACCTCACGATATTCAAGAAGCGAAGGGATAATCTCGTGTTTCTCTTTTAAGGAGCTTAAAACCTTCTCATCTGTAGAGTAACCTGTTTTTGTTTTCTTCCCCACCGGTAACCCAAGTGTCTCAAAAAGAACCACTCCTAACTGCTTGGTGGAGTTGATGTTAAACTCACTCCCTGCAAGTGTGTATATCTTGCCTGTGAGTGTTTCAAGTGTCTTTTTTACCTCTAGCAAAAAGTTCTCTAAAAATGCGCTGTCAACTTTTATGCCGTATCTCTCCATACACAAAAGAGTTTCTATAAAAGGGATCTCCACGTTTTGTGACTCTTCTATAAGATGTTGGGCACTTTGAAGTTTGAGCTTGTGATTAAACAGATGAAAAAGTTTGAGCGTTATAAAGGCATCTTCAGCAGCATAGTTACAAGCATCTTCCAAGGCTACATCTGCAAAGGTTTCCCCTTTTTTTACCGTATCTTTAAAAGCAAGCATTTTATGGTTGAGAAGTTTATCTGAGAGTTTGTCAAGTCCAAGTGCACTCTCAGGGTTAATAAGCCAGGCAAGTATCATAGAGTCTGAATATATAGGCAGAGTCTCTTTGCCTAAAAAACGAGTGACAAAATGAAGATCGAACTTAATGTTATGCCCGACAACTTGAAACTCAAATATCTTCTCAATCGCCTTTTTCGCCTCAATTTCACTGATCTGTTTTGTAACACCGAGGTAATAATGGTTAAACGGAACATAATAAGCCTGCTCTTCATTAAAGCAAAAGCTAAATCCTACAAGCTTGTCATTGTCATTATCAAGCCCCGTTGTCTCAGTATCAAAAGCCAAAACCGTCTCTTTTGGCAAACTATCCAAAATAGCATCTAACTCTTTTGCGTCGGTAAGAAGTGTTGCTTTAAAAGAGAGATTGTCACTACTTTCTTTAAGGTCACTCTCCTGCTTTTTTTTAGCCTCCTGCTTACGCTCATCACTTACCATATTTTTTGCATGAAGGTGGCGTAAAACAGCATTTTGGTCATACTTGATCAGTTCATCGTATATATTTAAAAATGGATGTTGTATATCCATTTTATACTCTTCAAAGTCTATGCACTCAAACACATCATCTCTTAAAGTTACAAGCTCTTTTGACATATATGCCGCATCTTTTGACTCAAGGAGTTTTTTTTGCATAGCCCCTTTGATGGTTCCTAGATTGGCATAAATATTATCTAAAG
>JALUKO010000253.1 GCA_027056525.1 Helicobacteraceae bacterium
ATCTACCCAATTGCTATGGAAAAAGGTACTAAGTTCGCTATCCGTGAAGGTGGTAGAACAGTTGGTGCTGGTGTTGTAGCTGAGATTATTGCATAATTCGGATTTTCCGAATTTGCAATAACCATTTCATAAGGTTAATAACATGAGAGAAGCAATCCACTTAGGATGTGAGAAGTGTACACGTCGTAACTATCACACTACTAAAAATAAAAAAACTCATACTGAAAAATTTTCAGTAAGAAAATATTGTAAATTTTGTCGTGAGCACACTGTTCATAAAGAGATGAAATTATAATAGGACTTTAAAGCTGGGAGAGCCTGGCTTTAAACTTTAGGCGAATAGCTCCAATGGTAGAGCGCCGGATTCCAAATCCGATGGCTGGGGGTTCGAGTCCCTCTTCGCCTGCCACATATATTATCAGTAAAGCTTTAGAGCTTTATTTATAATAAATGCAGTTGGGATGATAATAATGAATATAGGAACACATATAAGAAATGCAAGAGCAGAATTAAGCAAGGTGATCTTTCCTACAAAAGGTCAGGTCAAGCAAGCTTACATTGCTGTTATCATAGTTGTAACAGTCATAGCTGCTTTTTTAGCACTTGTTGATCTGATCATGTCATCAGTTATGTCTGCAATTTTAGGTTAAGGAGAGATTCATGGCACACCAATGGTATTCTATTCAGACCTATGGAAGTGAACGTGCAGTTCGCGAAGCAATTTTAAATATGATTGAAGAGTATAAACTTCAAGATGCAATTACAGACGTAATTGTTCCGACAGAAGATGTTATAGAAGTAAAAGACGGTAAGAAAAAAGTAAGCGAACGCTCACTCTACTCGGGGTATGTTTTTGCCAATATAGATCTTACTACAGAGATCCAGCATATGATTCAGTCACTTCCAAAAGTTTCTGGTTTTATTGGTGAGGCGAATATACCGACGCCGTTGAGTGAGCATGATATCAATGTTATACTTGATCGCGTTAACAACCGTGCAGCACCAAAACCAAAAGTATTTTTTGATAATGGTGAGATGGTGCGTATCATCGATGGACCATTCGCGAATTTTACGGCGACGGTAGATGAGTATGATTTAGAGCACGGTACACTTAAACTCAACGTTTCAATCTTTGGTAGAGCTACACCTGTTGATATCTCGTACACTCAAGTTGAAAAAATAATTTAAATTTAAAAAAGGAAGCAAACATGGCAAAAAAAGTTATGGATTATATCAAGCTACAAATTGAAGCTGGTAAAGCAAACCCGGCTCCACCGGTAGGACCTGCACTAGGACAACGTGGTGTTAATATCATGGAATTCTGTAAAGCATTCAATGAAAAAACAAAAGACAAAATGGGATTCAAAGTTCCTGTTGTGATTACTGTTTACAGTGATAGAAGTTTTTCATTTATTACAAAGCAACCACCTGCATCTGCACTGCTTATGAAAGCTGCCGGACTGAAAAAAGGTACTGATAACCCGCTTAAAAACAAAGTAGGTCAAATTACACGTGCTCAGCTGATGGAAGTTGTTGAGCAAAAAATTGAAGATCTAAATACTGACGATAAAGAGATGGCTGCGAACACTTTAGCCGGTTCTGCTCGCTCAATGGGTATCGAAATAGTAGAGTAGATAAAAAACTATCACCGACCACAGTGATACAAAACTTTGTGGCAGAATTTATAGGAGAATTTGAAAATGAGTAAAAGATATAAACAATTATTAGAAAAAATTGACACAACTAAAGCATATACAATTGTAGAAGCTTCTGAAAAGATTAAAGATTTAAAAAGTGCTAAGTTTGATGAAACTGTTGAGATAGCAATGAACTTAAATGTTGATCCTCGTCATGCTGATCAAATGGTTCGTGGTGCTATCGTTCTTCCACATGGTACAGGAAAAACTGTTCGTGTTGCTGTATTTGCCAAGGGAGCTAAAGCTGATGAAGCAAAAGCTGCCGGTGCGGATATTGTTGGAACAGATGACCTTGTAGCACAGATAAAAGAGGGTGTTTTTAACTTTGATGTAGTTGTTGCTGCACCTGATTGTATGGGTCTTGTAGGTCAAATCGGTCGTATTTTAGGACCAAAAGGTTTAATGCCTAACCCTAAAACTGGTACTGTAACTCCAGATGTTGCAACAGCAGTTACAAATGTAAAAGGCGGTCAGGTAACTTTCCGTGTTGATAAAAAAGGGAATATCCATGCCGGTATCGGTAAAGTCAGTTTTGATGCTGAGAAAATCTCTGAAAACATTAAGGCATTTGTTCAAGCTATCAACAAACAAAAGCCGGCATCAGCAAAAGGGCGTTATATTAAAAATAGTGCACTATCATTAACTATGAGTCCTGCAATCAAATTTGATCTTAACGAATTAGCTGATATAAAATAAACATTACACCAAGTTTTCTTGGTGTAACTGGATGTAAAATCTTTACTTTGGGATTTGTGTATCTTAAAGTAAAGATTTTCGTTTTGAAAATCTGAATTACTTGGACTAAAGATAGTTGGGGGTATCTACCGTGTTGGTAGTTAGCTTAATCGTTACCTTTTCGCCCCTCTTGAAGTTATGTCTAGAAAGGAGAACTCTATGCTTAAGTCAAAAAAAGTTGAAGTAATTGAGCATTTAACTAACTCATTTGCTAATACTACGGCAGTGGTGATATGTGACTACAAAGGTTTGACTGTTGGTCAACTAGAAGAGTTACGTAAAGCTGCTCGTGCAAAAGACACAAGTGTTCAGGTTGTTAAAAATACTTTGGCAACAATCGCTTTAAACAATGCAAATATGAGTGGTGTTGAGATCAAAGATACAAATATTTTTATTTGGTCTGATGATGTTATCAATGCTGCAAAAATCGCTGCTGATTTCGCAAAAGATAATGATAAGTTTGTAATTAAATCCGGTTACTTGGACAAAGAACCTGCAGACGTAGCTAAAATCGAAGCATTTGCTAAACTTCCAGGTCGTGATGAGCTTCTTGGTATGCTTGCTGCTACTTGGATGGCTCCAGTTACAAATCTTGCAATTGGAATTGATGCTTTACGCAAAAAGAAAGAAGAGGAAGCTTAGTCTTCACTTCTTAATCTGTGAATTATTCACAATAAATAAATTATAGGAGCTTAATATGGCTGTAACTAAAGAAGATGTATTAGAGTTTATTTCAGGACTTTCTGTATTAGAACTTTCTGAATTAGTAAAAGAATTTGAAGAAAAATTTGGTGTTTCTGCTCAACCTGTGGCAGTTGCAGGTGTAGCTGGTGGTGCTGGTGAAGCTGCTGCTGAGCAAACTGAATTCAATGTTGTTTTAACTGACGTTGGAGCTAAAAAAATCGGTGTAATTAAAGCTGTTCGTGGACTTACTGGTCTTGGTCTAAAAGAAGCTAAAGAAGCATGTGAATCATTACCATCTACAATCAAAGAGGGTGTAGATAAAGATACTGCTGAAGAAGCAAAAGCTGCTCTAGAAGAAGCTGGTGCTACAGTAGAAGTTAAGTAATTTTAACTTAACTGAATGAGAGGGTTTTCCCCTCCATTTCTGGGCGCTTTTACAAAGAGAATTTTATCTCTTGGTAAAAGTGCCCTTATGTCGTTTATAAGCACTGTAAAATATAGCTCTAATTTCGAGCTCAAATCTATCCAAGGACGCTTGGATAAGATACTGCTTAATTGATAAAATTAAGCCCCTAATTAACAAAACTCATCGAGGTAGCCTATGTTAAACACTTTATACTCCGGAAATCGTCTTCGTGTAGACTTCTCTAAAACTCCTCAACAAATAGAAGTACCAAACTTATTACAACTTCAACAAAGTTCATATGACAACTTTTTAATGTTAGAAGATAAAGACAGAAAAGAGAGTGGAATTGAAAATGTATTTCAATCAGTTTTTCCTATTCATGATGCTCAAAACAGACTAACTGTTGAATATCTTGGCAGTGAGGTTGGAAAGCCAAAATATACAGTGAGAGAGTGTATGGAGCGTGGTCTCACATATGCTGTATCATTACGAATGAAAACGCGTCTTGTTCTTTGGGACAGAGATGAAAACACTAAAGAAAAACTTGGTGTAAAAGATATTAAAGAACAAAGTATTTTTGTTCGCGATATCCCGCTTATGACAGAGAGAACCTCTTTTATTATCAACGGTGTTGAGCGTGTTGTTGTCAATCAGCTTCACCGTTCACCGGGTGTCATTTTTAAAGAGGAAGAGTCCTCAACAGCAGGAAACAAACTGATCTATACCGGTCAGATTATTCCGGATCGCGGTTCATGGTTGTATTTTGAATATGATCCAAAAGATATCCTTTACATGAGAATCAACAAACGCCGTAAAGTGCCTGTAACAATTATGTTCAGAGCGTTAGGATACTCTAAGCAAGATATACTTAAATTATTTTATCCTATCCAAACAATTAAAGTAGGCGAGAACAGATTCTCTATGGAGTTCAACCCTAAAGATTTTGCATCAAGACTTTCGTATGATCTTGTTGATCTTAACGGTAAAGTGTTAGTTGCAAACGGGAAAAGACTTTCTGCTAAAAAAGCGCAAAAACTTATCGATGATGGAGTAAGTGAAGTTGAATATCCTTTAGAAGTTTTACTTGAAAGATATCTTGCAGAGCCGATTATTGATCCTGAGACGGGTGAAATCCTTTTTGATACTATGACTCATATTGATGAAGTTAAACTCAAAAAAATGGCGGAGATCGGTGTTGAATCTTTCAAGATTGCAAATGATTTGGCAGAGGGTGTTGACAGCTCTGTTATCAATGCGTTTAATGCAGATTCTGATTCATTGAAACTTTTAAAACAAACAGAAGATATAGAAGATGAAAATGACCTTGCAGCTATTCGTATATACAAAGTTATGCGTCCTGGTGAACCTGTAACAAAAGATGCTGCAAAAGCATTTGTTAACCAACTTTTCTTTGATCCTGAAAGATACGATTTGACAAAAGTTGGACGTATGAAGATGAATCATAAACTTGGTCTTAATATCCCTGAATATGTTACGGTACTTACACATGAAGATATCATAAACTCTGTTAAATATGTGATCAAAGTTAAAAATGGACAGGGTCATATTGATGATAGAGATCACCTTGGTAACAGACGTATCCGTTCTATCGGTGAGCTTTTAGGGAATGAGTTACATAACGGTCTTATTAAGATGCAAAAAGCAATTCGTGATAAACTCTCAACTATGAGTGGACCGATGAATGAGCTTATGCCTCATGATCTGATCAACTCTAAAATGATCACTTCTACAATTATGGAGTTTTTCTCAGGTGGACAACTTTCACAGTTTATGGATCAAACCAATCCACTCTCAGAAGTTACACATAAGCGTCGTCTCTCGGCTTTAGGTGAAGGTGGTCTTGTAAAAGAGCGTGCCGGCTTTGAAGTGCGTGACGTTCACCCGACTCACTATGGACGTATCTGTCCGATTGAGACTCCGGAGGGACAAAATATCGGTCTTATCAATACACTTGCTACATACTCAAAAGTAAATGAGCACGGTTTTATTGAAGCACCGTACAAAGTGATGAAAGATGGAAAAGTTACCAACGAGGTTGTTTACCTAACAGCAACTCAGGAAGAGGGTGTGAAAATTGCAGCAGCTTCCAATGAGTTAGATGATGATGGACAATTTACAAGTGAACTTATCACCGTGAGACTCGATGGTGAAATTTTACTTCGTCCTGCTCATGAATGTCAGTATGCAGATCTTTCTTCTCACATGGTTGTTGGTGTTGCAGCATCACTTATCCCTTTCTTGGAACATGATGATGCCAACCGTGCACTTATGGGATCAAATATGCAGCGTCAAGCAGTACCACTTTTAAGACCGTTTGCTCCAATGGTAGGAACAGGTGTAGAAAAACTTGTTGCTCGTGATGCGTGGGAATGTGTCAAAGCGAAACGTGCAGGAACGGTTGAGAAAGTTGATGGTAAACACATCTATGTTATGGGTGAAGAAGATGGTGAGATCTATATAGATTATTACCCTTTACAAAAGAATCTTCGCACCAACCAAAATACCTCTTTTGCTCAAAAACCGATTGTAAAAATCGGTGATAAGGTGAAAAAAGGTCAAGTGATTGCCGATGGTCCAAATATGGATCAAGGGGAACTTGCACTTGGTGTGAACGCTATGGTTGCATTTATGCCTTGGAACGGTTACAACTTTGAGGATGCGATAGTTATCTCTGAGAGAATTATCCGTAAAGATGCATTCACATCAGTTCATATTTATGAAAAAGAGGTGGAAGCACGTGAACTCAAACACGGTGTTGAAGAGATCACTCGTGATATTCCAAATGTTCGTGATGATGAGCTTGCTCACCTAGATGAGTCAGGAATTGTTAAAATCGGTACGTATGTAAAAGGTGGTATGATTTTAGTTGGTAAAGTTTCTCCAAAAGGTGAAGTGAAACCTACTCCTGAAGAGCGTTTATTACGTGCTATTTTCGGTGAAAAAGCAGGTCATGTTGTAAACAAGTCACTTTACTGTGCTCCGAGTATGGAAGGTGTTGTTGTTGATATTAAAATTTTCACAAAAAAAGGTTATGACAAAGATCCTCGTGCACTTGAACTTGAAAAAGAAGAGCGTGATTATTTAGAGCGCGAGCACTATGACAGACTTATTATGATAGATAAAGAGGAGATGTTAAGAGTTACAAAACTTTTAACTCGTGAACCTTTACTCAAAGATATCAAAGTGGGTGAGACAGAGTACAAAGCAGGGGATACCATCAATGGCGAAGACCTTGTAGAAGTAAACCGTTTTGCTATGAATGCTATAGTAAAATCTTTCTCTGAAGAGATTCAAGAAGAGTACGCAAAAACTAAAAACTACTTCCAAAAACAAAAGAGAGTTTTTAGAGATGAGCATGAAGAGAAACTTACTATTTTAGAAAAAGATGACATCCTTCCAAACGGTGTTGTAAAATATGTTAAAGTGTATATCGCTACGAAACGTCAACTCAAAGTTGGTGATAAAATGGCGGGTCGTCACGGAAATAAAGGTATCGTCTCTACAATTGTTCCGGAAGTTGATATGCCATATATGGAAGATGGACGCAGCGTTGATATCTGTTTGAATCCTCTTGGGGTTCCATCTCGTATGAATATCGGTCAAATTTTAGAGATGCACTTAGGTATGGCAGGTCGTGAACTTGGGAATCAGATACAAGAAGAATTTGAAACAAAACAAAAAGATTTTGTAAAAAATCTTAGAGAAAAAATGATCGCTATCGCTGATGTTGCAGGGATGATGAATGCAAGCAAAGTGATCGGTGAGATGAATGATGAGAAGTTCTTGCATTATGCGCGTGACTGGGCAAAAGGCGGGGTGAGATTTGCTACTCCAATTTTCGAGGGTGTAAATCAGGCAGAATTCGATAAGCTTTTTGAACTTGCTAAAATGGATCATGACGGTAAGACTGTACTTTATAACGGTATGACCGGTGAGAAGATAAAAGAGCGTGTTAATGTTGGATATATGTATATCCTTAAACTTCATCACTTGGTTGATGAGAAGATCCATGCCCGTTCAACCGGACCATACTCTCTTGTTACACAACAACCTGTTGGTGGTAAAGCACTCTTTGGTGGACAAAGATTTGGAGAGATGGAAGTTTGGGCTTTAGAGGCATATGGAGCTTCTGCGGTTCTAAAAGAGATGTTAACTATTAAATCTGATGATGTTGATGGACGTGTACGTGCATACAAAGCACTTACAAAAGGTGAATTAGTACCAGCTTCCGGAATTCCGGAAACACTATTCGTATTGACTAAAGAGCTTCAATCACTGGCTCTAGATGTAGAAATATTTGACGAGGTTGAAGACGATGAGTAAATTAGTACCTATTGAAGTAACTGAAGATAAAAGACCAACTGATATTAAACAATTGCAATTCCGCCTTGCTTCTCCAGAGAAAGTTATGTCTTGGAGTCATGGCGAGGTTAAAAAGCCTGAAACGATCAACTACCGTACGCTTAAGCCTGAGCGTGACGGTCTTTTTTGTGCAAAAATCTTTGGTCCTGTAAGAGATTATGAGTGTCTTTGTGGCAAATATAAAAAAATGCGTTACAAGGGTGTCGTATGTGAGAAGTGTGGTGTTGAAGTAACATCAACAAAAGTTCGCCGTATCCGTATGGGTCATATTGAGCTTGTGACACCTGTTGCACATATTTGGTATGTCAGTTCATTGCCATCACGTATAGGTACGCTTCTTGGTATCAAGATGAAAGATCTTGAGCGTGTACTTTATTATGAAGCGTATATTGTTGAGAGTGGTGGAGAAGCGTATTATGATGCTGAAGCAAAAACACCTGTATTAAAATATGATGTACTCAATGAAGAGCAGTATCGTACTTTGGTACAAAGATTTGGAGAACTTGGCTTTAAAGCTCG
>JALUKO010000254.1:0-1832 GCA_027056525.1 Helicobacteraceae bacterium
GTTTCATCCATACGGATATTAATTGCTTTTTTCATAATGTATCCTTTTGTAGATACATTATACTACATTTTACACAAACCAACTCCAAAAAAGCAACATCAACAAACATAACATTTAGTAGCACGTTGCCACCTTCGTAAAAACTCCTTACGTGTAAGTACTTTACATCCCAAACGTTTTTTATACGCCATATGGGGATGTCCAAGATTCCAAAAAGCAAACCCTTTTTTTTGCAGGTATCGAGCCAGCAAAACAAGCTGAAGTGTTCCATAGTTTGCGTAGCTTTTCTCTTTACATGTAAAACCACTCAAACTTGTATATGTAGCGCCTATGACATATCCCAGCTCTGCTGCAACGAGCTTCTGAGTATCTTTGCACACAAGCTCCACAGAGATAAGCTCAAAATTTTCATGCTCTGACTTATGCTCGTACAAACGCTTCAGAAGTTCACAGTACTCACCCTTGAGCCAGTTATACTTATGGTGTTTCCCAAAACCTTCAAGTACTTCATAAAACCTGCTGTTGAGAGAGAAAACATAGTTTTTCTTTTTGAGAAGTTGTTGTACTTTTTTGCTGATATGCAGATCTTCAAAATCCAACACACCATACTCAAACTGCAACTCGGGAAGCAGTATCAATCCCTCAGGTGTATCGTAAGTCGTACTGATAAAGCCCAGTTGAGCCAGCCTCACATAAAAAGATTCGCTCCACTCATCACTCCAGTAGTAGTTGTTTTGCATATTGGAAGCGATGACTTCTTGAAAATAGTTTTGGTTTTGGAAAAATTCAGGTCGTAACAGATATGTTGTCATACTCTAAAATATCTTTGTGCTTTTTTTGTCAGTGAAGAGATCGGAAGTGTGTCAAAACGCTCCAAGTCAACCCAAACAACCTCCTCGCTCAGCTCCTCAACCTCATACAGATACACACTGAGTCTGTACTTGGTGTAAGCGTGTTTATAGCTCCCTATCAGTCTTTCTTCGAGGGGTTCGACATTTGGAAGCACAAGCATATCTTTGTACATATTTTCATCAGAGTACTTCAAGGCTATTTTGCCATCTTGTATCATCACTCCAAAAAACAGATCCATTGCTACAGACTCTTTTTTCTTCACCTGTGTGTAAAGTTCAGGCTCCCCTTTTCCTTGACACTCTAAAGCCAAAGGGCACACCTGACACTCGGGGTTTTTAGGTATGCAAACCATAGAGCCAAGATCCATAAGTGCAAGATTATGATGACGAGGGTCGGTGGAGTTGAGAAACTTCTGGGCAAACTTCCAAAGCTCTCTCTCTTTTGGGTTTACAAGTGCAAAGTAGCGTTTTAAAACACGTGCTATGTTGGTATCTACTACCGGCACATTTTGAGCATAACCAAAACTGCAAACAGCACTCGCCGTATAGGCTCCGATGCCCGGAAGTTCTTTAAGCTCCTGCACACTCTTTGGCAGTCCTGTGCGGGTAAGCTGTGCAGTTTTATGCAGGTTCTTTGCCCGTCTGTAGTACCCAAGACCACTCCATAGAGAGAGCACATCCTCCAGCGGAGCATCTGCAAGCGCTTCTAAAGAGGGAAACTTCTCTAAAAATCGGGGGTAGTACTCATCGCGTACACGATTTACCTGTGTTTGTTGAAGCATGATCTCACTAAGGTATACATGGTAGACATCTTGTGTGTTTCTCCACGGAAGTTCATGCCTTCCCACCTCTTCATACCATGCTAAAAGTTTTTTGTGCATATCTTCATATCTTTTCATCATGCTCTTTATACTCTAAAAAATCTTTAAAAGCTTTGAGAAAACATAAGATATTTGGCGTTTCTCATATAAATACTCTATT
>JALUKO010000254.1:1842-2585 GCA_027056525.1 Helicobacteraceae bacterium
TATTTGAACAAATTATACTATAAAGATAAAAATGGTATCCTTTCCTTCAAATTTATATATGAGAAACTATGCAAGAAAAAAAGGTGAAAAATGATTAAATCACTCCGCGGAATGAATGATATTTTAAGTGAAGACTACAAACGATACACATACTTTATACAAACAGCTTCCAAGATAGCTCAAAAGTACGGTTTTCACTTCATAGAAACACCACTTTTAGAAGAGACGGCTCTTTTTAAACGCTCCGTCGGCGAGTCAAGTGACATCGTAGGCAAAGAGATGTACCAGTTTACAGACAAAGGGGGTAACGATGTATGTCTTCGCCCTGAGGGTACTGCCGGTGTTGTTCGTGCATTTATCCAGCAAAAACTTGATCGTGCCGGGGGTACACACCGCTTTTTTTACCACGGAGCGATGTTTCGTTATGAGCGGCCGCAAAAAGGTCGCCTGAGACAGTTTCACCAGTTTGGTGTTGAGAGTTTCGGTGTAGAGAGTGTTTATGAAGATGCGTCTATGATCATGATGGTCAGCGACATACTCAAAGCGCTTGGTATAGGCTACAGATTACAGCTTAACTCTTTAGGTGACAACAACTGTATGCCTGCATATCGTGACAACCTTGTTAAGTTTATAGAGAGCGTGGAGGAGGAGATCTGTGAAGATTGTAAACGTAGAAAATCCACAAATCCCATACGTGTGCTTGATTGTAAAAATGAGAAGTGCCAGTCACTTTATGAAAATGC
>JALUKO010000255.1 GCA_027056525.1 Helicobacteraceae bacterium
TCCTAGTGCTCGATGATGTCATTAGGGCTAGGGAACTGGTGAGGAACTATGCAATCTCCTTTGGTATCCTTGCAGTTATCTTTGCTCTCGTCTATGTAAATGCTCCCCATTACATCTACCATAATCTTCCTGAGAGATATGCTCCCAATGGATGGCAGGCTAGGCCACAGTTTGTGCTCCCATCTCCCCACTGCACAATTGCAACACTGAGCTTTCTTGAGCTCTGGAGAAGGAAAGAACTTCCTGCTAAACTCCTGGCGCTCCTCCTTGCTTTGATACCTCCAGCCACCGTTCTGCTGGCCGAGCACTGGATCTGGGATGCCCTCACAGGGATTTTCTTAGGCTTATTAGTATATAGAGTTGTTCGAATTAATTAATAGACAATAACAGACAAAAAAACTAAAAGTAAGTGAGATAAGATATAGAATCATCTCCACGAAAAACCAACCTCATACGTTGCCTTTGAGCTCACACTGGCTGGAGAATTTTTCATCCACCAGTAGTAGAGTTCTCCACTTCCCCAATTTTCAATCCAGACATCGAAATATGGCTTGGGATGTTCTGAATCTGAAGAACGATATGAATCAATGCTTCCACTGAAACTAACTGAAACCGGACCTACCCCAAAACTTAAGCTAATGCTTGGAGTTGTCATGTATTTGCTCCCATCATCAGTATAGTCACTGGCGGCGACTTTGAAATAATTATCATGTTCATCCTCTTTTTTTATGTATTCTACATAGTTGCTGTTTGGATGAGTATCCTCTAATGGATTCGACACAGAAGAGCTGTAGAATCCATTGATTCTTACGGGGGTCAATATATATCCCTCATTGCACCATATGTTCCCACAGGTAGTGTATTTATCGCAGCGGTAATAAACGTGAGCCCTGACTGTTTTTGCATCTCCATTTTCTACTGTTATCTGTCTGTCCACATATGAAATGGGGTATTCAACACCAAGTTTTATCCACTTATCATTTGTCATCCAGCTTTTTTTGAATGCATCAATTCCTGTAGTTCCGTAAAGGGGCATGTGCCACGCAACCCGTATTCCATGAATGCTGTATACTTTCGCAACCTGCACATAGGCATCATCCTCACCCAAGTATTCATGCTCATATACTGCCGAGATATATTTCGGTTTGGAAAACGAATGGGCCATCATGGGAGTAACTTTAACCGTTGTCGTTGTAATTGGATGTTCGGGGGTTATTCTAAGTATCTGGGCATCCCACTTATTTTTTCCTGAAACTATTATAACATATGTTCTCGGTTTAAAGAGTGTTTTCTCTTTTATGCCATTGTTTGTGATTTCCCTCTTTGTACCTATCGCTATTCTTGGAATCTTAAACGATGCTTTAAATGCCTCGTGACCTTTTCCCGTATAAACCACCCTTGGATGTTCCTTATCAGTATAGTCAACTATCAGCACTACAGGGTCTTCAAGACTCTTTGGAGTCCCGATATCAATGTTTAAAAGCCCTGCGGGCTTCCCCTGCAACCAATCGAGATATAATGAATATAATCGGGGTGAGTTCTTGGCGGAAACTCCTTGACTTTCTGGAATTACTACAAAAACTAAAAGTACAATGCTGACAGCTAACAATGGTTTCCATCTCATATGGTGCACCTCCAATGTCTTTACATATAAAATTATACAACTATCTTTTATAAATTTTTCTGCCTTATAATATTATGATTAAAACTCTCAATTTCATATTAAAATATAAGAGATTAAATATAGTTTTTTCAGCTTGTTCTATTCAAAAGAAAGCAAAGTAAAAATATGAAGAGTGATATCAACTATCAAAAAGAGTAGAAGCAAAAAGTTTAATGAGCTTTTGGGCTATAATAGGCAGGTGATTCCTATGAGACTTGAGAAGTTAATATCTCTCATGAAAGATCAAGGGTTTGACGGTGCTCTGATAAGCCCCGGAACGAATCTCTACTATCTCACAGACCTGCATCTCCACGAGGTTGGGGAGAGGCTCACCGTGCTCGTTGTAAATGCCCGGGGTGAATACCATCTCCTCGCCCCGAGCCTCTATGAAAACGTCATTAGAGGCTTCCCTGTTACGTTCTGGCGCGATGGGGAGAACCCCTATGAAAAGCTCGCGTGGATTCTGGCCGAGCTTCAGCTGCCGGGCGGAAGGCTCCTCATCGAGGACACCATGAGAGCGGACTGGCTGATAAACATCCTCAGGTTGGAGAGCTTCGAGTTCCACCCCTTAAGCTCCCTCGTAAAGGAGCTCAGGATGAGAAAGGACAGAAGGGAGATAAAGCTCATGAAGCATGCCGCCACCGTAGCAGACAGGGTTTTTGAGGAGCTTTTGAGCTGGAACCTTTCCGGCATGCGCGAGAGGGAGCTTGCCCTGAAAATCGAGCTCGCTGTAAGAGAGCTGAGCGACGGGATCTCCTTCGAGCCAATCGTGGCGAGCGGCGAGAATGCTGCCAATCCCCACCACGCACCGGGCGATAGAAGAATCAGAAAGGGTGACCTGGTTATCCTCGACTATGGCGCTAGGTATAAGGGCTACTGCTCGGATATAACGCGCACGATAGCAGTTGGCCAACCTAATGAG
>JALUKO010000256.1 GCA_027056525.1 Helicobacteraceae bacterium
TCATGGCATTGGCTCCGCCAAGATAACGATAAAGAGGCATACCTAAACTTTTTGCAGCTGCACGAGCTACTGCCATGGAAACACCAAGGACTGCATTTGCACCCAAGTTACCATAGTTTTGTGTTCCGTCAAGCTGCTTCATCTCAGCATCGATAACTGCCTGATTAAAAGGTGAGTGACCAATAAGAGCATCAGCGATCACCCCATTTACATTTTCCACTGCTTTAAGAACACCTTTGCCCATATATCTCTCACCGCCATCACGAAGTTCTAATGCTTCACGCTTCCCTGTACTGGCTCCAGAAGGTACGATAGCACTCTCTTTTGTACCGTCACTCAACTCCACTGTTGTCTTAACCGTCGGGTTACCGCGAGAATCCATTACTTCAATTGCACTTACGTTATCTATAAACATTCATATACCACCTATAATTAATATTTGTTCTGCAGAATTATTGATCAGCCTCTGCAATTTCTGATGTATCCATGGTCATAAGAGAGCTCATGCCCATAGCTACTTTAATCTTTTCTTCTATCTCGTTTGCGAGTTCTTGTTCCTCTTTAAACTTTGCCTTGACGTTCTCACGCCCCTGTCCAAGTTTTTTATCTTCATAGGAAAACCACGCACCCGCTTTATCGATGATATCAAGTTTCACACCATAATCAACGAGTTCCCCCTCTTTGGAGATACCTTCACCAAACATTATATCAAACTCTGCCTGACGAAACGGAGGTGCTACTTTATTTTTAATCACTTTTGCTTTGACACGGTTACCGATTTGGCTCTCCCCTTGCTTGAGTGAAGCGATTCTTCTGACATCTATACGAACAGAAGCATAGAATTTCAGTGCATTTCCGCCCGTTGTTGTCTCAGGTGAACCATAGCCCATCATGCCGATCTTCATACGGATCTGATTGATAAAAATAACCGTACAGTTCATTTTATGTAAAACACCCGTCAGTTTACGAAGTGCCTTAGACATCAAACGGGCTTGTACACCCACATTTTGATCACTCATCTCCCCTTCAATCTCAGACTTTGGCGTAAGCGCTGCAACAGAATCGACAACAATCAGATCAACCGCTCCACTACGTGCAACTGTTTCAACGATATCAAGTGCCTGTTCACCATAATCAGGCTGGGAAACAAGAAGATTATCTATATCAACACCCAGATTTTGTGCATACACAACATCAAGCGCATGTTCTGCATCGATAAAAGCACATACTCCACCCTGTTTTTGGCACTCTGCCGTTATCTGCAGCGCTAAGGTTGTTTTCCCTGAACTCTCCGGTCCATATACCTCAATAACACGCCCTTGAGGGATACCGCCTATACCAAGGGCAAGATCAAGTCCCAAAGAACCGGTACTTATTGACTGGATAGGTTCAAACTCTTTATCACCCAAACGCATTAAAGCACCCTTGCCAAATGCTTTATCTATCTGTTTGATCGCTAAGTCTAATGATTTTTGTTTGTTTGCGTCCATTTGTGGCTCACTTCTAGTAAATTTAGACTTATTATATGACAGTTTTATTTTTTAATATAAAAATATTTCATTTTGTCATATTTTTATTGTTTACATATTATGAAACAATTTACGATGGAATTCTACCTTGATTTGGTTAAAAGAAAGTTTAGCAGATCATTTTTAGTCTTAGGTTTACAAAAATAATAACCCTGACCTGCAAAGCAGTTGTTCTCTTGTAAAAACTTCTCTTGTATTTCGTTTTCAATCCCCTCTGCAACATTTATATAGCCCATGCTTTTTGAAAGAGCCATGATCGCTTTCGTGATTGCTACATCATTTTTATCACTTGGCACATTATCTATAAATGATTTATCGATTTTGAGCTCACTGATAGGGAAAAGTTTCAAATAGCTCAAAGAGGAATGCCCTGTTCCAAAGTCATCAATAGAAATCTTAAAGCCACTCTCTTTGAGTTCATTTAACAACTTCATACCATGCGTAATATTTTTCATAATATGGGTCTCGGTTATTTCAAGCATGATACTATGTGTTGGCACACCCGTCTCAGAAGCTATCTCCAATATATCATCGATAAATCTGTTTTGGTAGAGCTGCACAGCCGATATATTGATACTGATATTTTCAAGGGAGTGACATACTTTTTGAAACTCTATAAAGTCTAAACATGCCTGCTTAAATATAAAAAGTCCAAGCTCTAAAATATATCCGATATCTTCACATACCGGGATGAACTTGTCAGGTGTTATATTGCCCAGTGAGCTGCTGTTCCAGCGAACGAGAGCTTCTAAACCTATAATATTTTTACTTTGTAAAGCATACTGAGGTTGATACATCACATAAAACTCATCTGTGCCTATCGCCTCTTTTAATGCTTGTTCAAGATCCAATCTTTTATGTGCTACGACTGAAAGCTCTTTTTTATAGTACTGGTAGGTATTTTTCCCTTCATCTTTTGCTTTATACATAGCAATATCAGCATATTTAAAAAGTGTCGTAGCATTTTTTGCATCATCAGGAAAAACAGAAACACCTATACTGAGTGTTATATTTAAGAGGTGCTGTTTGGTCTGTATGGGGTTTTGAAAAACATTAAGAATTTTTTGACATATCTGCGCTATGAAATAGTTTTCATGAAAATTTTCTATCACAACCACAAACTCATCACCGCCAAAACGTGATAATATATCCGATTCGCGAAGTGTATTTTTAATTCTCCTTGAAGCTTCTACAAGAAGTTCATCCCCGACATCATGCCCCAAAGTATCATTGATATTTTTAAAACGATCCAAATCTATAAACAAAAGAGCAATTTTTGCCTGCTCTCTTGATGCTATTACGAGTCTGTTTTGCAAATAGTTTTCAATATTGCTACGATTAGGCAAAGATGTAAGGGGATCATGGTATGCCATATACTCCACTTCTCTTTTTGCTTCTATATAATCAGTGATATTTAGCTTAATAGCCAGGTAACTGACCAGTTTTGCATTTTGAAAAACAGGAATGATAGAAGCCTTTTCATAAAACAAGCTGCCATCTTTACGTTTGTTTATAAATTCACCTTCCCATTTATCACCATCATCTAGTGCTTTGCGCATATTTTCATAAAACTCCGGATTACTGGTGCCGGATTTGAATATATTAGGGTTGTTTCCTAATATTTCCTCTCGAGAGTACCCAGTCTCTTCAAGCACCTTATCATTAACATAGGTTATTTTTTTATCAATATCGGTAATCACGATAGAGTTGTAACTGTTCTCAATCGCTGTTTTAAAACCTAGAAGCTCATCACGCATTGCAATAGCGCGACGATTCATAAAGATCAAAAGAGATAAAATAATAATTGCGAAAATAAAGAAAAGTGTTACAATCGTTTTTTCAATGATTATATGTTCATTATATATGTTATCTAAATATTTTTGTAAATCTTGTAAAGCACTCTCCAAAGAAGCTTTTTGCAACATTTTTTTAATCTTGCCAAAGGCTGTAATATGTTGCATATCTATCTCGGTATGCACAATAAACATATCCAATTCAACATTATAATTTTTTGCCAAAGCCTCTTTTAAGAGCAGTATATTATTTTTAATTTCACTTGTTTCAATATTACTGTTGATATAAAATTTACTGAGGTATAGAAATGTTTTATTTACAATACTCGCCGTTTTTTGATCTATTTTTCTTGAATTCAAAAGTACCATATTCAGATCAAATAAATAGTGCAAAGAGTGTAATAGTTGCGAATTTTGGGATTTAAAATACTCTATAGAATATAATTTCATCTCATAAAGTTTTGTTGTTGTCTTTAAAAGCTGTTTATATGCCTTTGAGTCTGAAACATCTTCATATGTTACATTTAAAAACTCCAAGTTTGACTCAAAGGTGTTGACACTTCTATTGATCCTATCATAATTGATAAATGTTGCCTGACTAAGTAAAAAGTTGTTGAAATTTTTGTTGAGTATTCTGAGTTGCATAACTGCATCATGATACTCTATATGCCTTTGAATATGCTGATCAATTCTCACTAGGTAAATGAATAAAGAGATCGTAAAAACTATGAATACACAAAGAAGCAGTGTTATGCTGTCGATTTTTTTTAGCATCAAGTTATCTTTTTGCACTCGCAGGAAGCTCGCCTGAGAGAGAGTGCAAAAATGCAACAATTTTATCAATCTCCCCTTGTGTGATCACCTGTCCAAGTTGATAACGAGCCATAAACTTCACCACCTCATCAAGACTCTCAAACCTGCCATCATGAAGGTAGGGTGCTGTTCTTGCAACATTTCTAAGAGACGGTACTTTAAAATAGTATTTGTCCTCCTCTTGATGTGTTACCTCATACCTTCCAAGTCGTTTTGAGCTTACATACTGCATCACTCCAAACTTATTATAAAGATTTCCTCCAATATTGATACCATGATGACAGGCAATACACCCCTTATCTTTAAAGAGCATATAACCCTCTTTTTGCTTTGGTGTTATGGCATTTTTATCACCACGTAAATATTTGTCAAAAGGGGCATTAGGGGTAATGAGTGTTTTTTCATACTCTGCTATTGCATCGGCGATATTTTCTTTGGTGATGCCATCTTTGTAAACTTTATCAAACTTGTTTTTATATGCGGTTCTTTTAAGTTTTTGTACAAGGGCATTAAAGCTACTTGCCATCTCTACAGGGTTTGTGACCGGTCCTGCTACCTGATGCACAAGATTTTTTGCCCGTCCGTTCCAAAACTGTCTAAAATTAAAAACAGCATTGTAAACGGTAGGTGAATTGATATCGCCCTCTTTTCCATCGACACCAAAAGAGAAGCGAAGGCCATCGTCACCGCCATTATTTAAGTCATGGCAGGTAGCACAAGAGACTGTATTGTCAACTGATAAAATTGTATCAAAAAAGAGCTCTTTTCCAAGCGCTGCTTTTGCTTCATCCACCTCGATATGTTGTGGAATCGGTGTTATAGGTTCAGCATATAATAGATTTAAAAATATAAAAATCAACAGAACACTTCTCATACTATCCTTTGCCAAATTAAATGCAAATTGTGAACCAATCACAAACTAATCACCCATTAGTATACAACTTAGATCTTAAAACATTTCTGACATTATATAGCTTTTAACCTTATTTAGCTAGAATAAAGTTTATAAATTTTAATTATATGGACGAAACTTGAAAAAAACTCTAATCGCTCACTCTCCCGATGCTGATGACATCTTTATGTATTATGCCATTAAATTTGGCTGGGTCGGTATGAAAGACACTATGTTTGACAATATTGCAAAAGATATTCAAACCCTGAATGAAGACGCACTAAAGGGTGTGTATGACATTGTAGCTATCAGTTTTGCTCTGTATCCGCATATAAAAGAGGAGTATGCACCACTGCGTACTGCTGTAAGTTTCGGTGAGGGCTATGGTCCCAAAGTGATCAAAAAAAGGGGGGTCAAGCTCAAACGCAATTTTAAAGTTGCACTCAGTGGTGAGCACACAACCAATGCCATGCTTTTTCGTATAGCCTATCCTGATGCAAGAATCACCTATATGAACTTTTTAGAGATAGAGCAGGCGGTACTTGATGGTGTTGTAGATGCGGGAGTGCTTATCCATGAGTCGATCCTAACCTATGCTCAGGAGCTCGAAGTGGAGCGTGAGATGTGGGATATCTGGCAGGAGTTGGCAGGGGATGAGCTTCCGCTTCCTCTTGGCGGTATGGCGATAAGACGCTCTATCCCCCTCAACAAAGCCATAGAGTATGAAGCAACTCTTACAAAAGCTGTCAAAGTTGCACGTGCGCACAAAGAGAAGCTCTCTGAGATGCTCATTGAAAGAGATCTTGTACGCATAGATGCTCCTACGCTTGAGAAGTATCTGGAACTCTATGCCAATGATGATTCTATAAGCCTTAGCGAGATACAGTACAAGGCGATAGATAAACTTTTTGAGATAGGCTACAAACACGGTTTTTACGATACTCCCGTCACAATACAAGACTATCTTATACCGACACACTATAAAGAGTTGAGAAACTCATAAGGCACAGATCATGGAAGCAAAACTTATTGCACTTGGAATTGAAACATTTAAAATCGCCTTGCTTCTGGCACTTCCTGGGCTTCTAACAGGTATGCTTGTAGGTCTCGCCGTAAGTATTTTTCAGGCAACTACTCAGATCAATGAGATGACACTTTCTTTTATTCCAAAGATTATAGGTGTTGTTATTGTTATCATCTTAACTATGCCGTGGATGCTTAATGAGATGACCGATTTCTCTATCAATATTTTCAATATGATCCCCACCTTTATAGACTGATGCGTTACAAAACCGTTGACTTCTCAAAATACTCCTCTATAAAAATAGGTCCAACCCTGGAAGTTGCTGTTTTAGAACATAACTCACAAAAACCAGATACACACCATCTCATTGGCTCATGTAACAACACCCTGATAGGGGACAACCCTCCTCCCCTTATGATGCTCTCAAAAGAGTATGACTATATACGTATAGAAGATACCCTTTTAAAAATCGGAGGAGCGACACCATCTGGAAAGATCGCCTCCTTTTGCAGAAAAAACAATATAGCAAACTTTGAGTTTCTTTCCCACCTGCCGGGTAAACTCGGAGGACTCGTATCTATGAATGCAGGGCTGAAAGAGCATGAGATATTTAATCATCTCTACAGTATTACAACACCTTCTGGCATACAAACAAAAGATACCATTGAGTATGGGTACAGATATACCGATATAAAAGAACCTGTTTTGCAAGCGAGCTTTTCTCTTGAGTATGGGTTTGATGCGGCACAAGTTGGTCTTTTTAAGAAGATGCGTGCCAATCAACCCTCCACCCCTTCAGCGGGAAGCTGTTTTAAAAATCCGAAAAATGATTATGCCGGCAGACTCATAGAAGCAGTCGGGCTCAAAGGTTATATGCGAGGAGCCATGTGTTTTAGCAAAGAACATGCAAATTTTTTGGTAAATACCGGCGGTGGAGTATTTGAAGATGCACTGTGGCTGATTCAAGAAGCACAAAAAAGGGTTTATAAAACTTTTGATATATGGCTTGAGTGTGAGGTTGTTGTTTTAGAAGAGGGGTTTATGGATGAAGATTCACCACTTACAAAACCCAAAAATGTATAAAAGAGCTCTTAAAAACGAAGCATCAAACCGGCATATACACCGGCAAAATCAAAGTCCACTTTGACATCATCATCTATATACACTTTTTGTACTCTGTAACCCACCTCTAAAGCAGGCTGAATAAGAGGGATAAAATCCAAAGTATAATCAACCTTCGCTCTGGCATCATACAGTGTTGAACCGTCATAAGAGATATATTTTACATCTGCTTCAAGACCAAGATCTGTTGTAGGAATCTGAACCCTTGTTCTTACATAAAGCATTGGAACAACGACTGAAGCACTGTCTGAATAACCGGCAAATCCAAGTGTTGGTTTTGCTGTATAGTCAGTATTTAGAGCTTTAAGATTCACTCCAAGATCAAGTGTAATCCAAAATGTGTTGTCTAAAATATTGTAATAAGGAGTAATATCATACTGAGTCATCTCCAAGGTTGTTTTAGAAGTTTGCCCTGTAGGGATGCTAAAATCTTTAAATGAACCCGTAGCAGAACCTGTGTTGTAAACATTTGAATACTCCAAGCGTAAGTTTGGAATAATCGGAACCGGATGTTTAATCAGTATCCACACATACGGCTGAGCATCTTGTGTTTCATCAGATACATCAGTTGCCGTTACACCTGAAGTTGTATAGCTTAGCTCACCACTTGGTGTTTGCCCCCACATACCTGCTCCAAGTTCAACTCTTAAAAAATCAGCACTGAGTGTTGTTGTAGCTAAAAGCGTAGCACACACTAAAGTAGATAACATTTTTTTCATAAAATACTCCAAAATAGATATGGTGTATTATAGCTAAGTGATTTATGAGGTAAACTTAAGGAAATAAATTAGGGACAGAGCCCTAATAAATAGGAGGAAAAATAAAATGAGCTCTAAGTGGACACCTTAAAAACTCAAGTTACGCCACCTACAAAATAGGCGGCGATTTTGAATAAGCTTTATGTTTTGGCTTAGCTAACTGCAGCGATAGCTTCGTCGTATTTAGGCTCTTCAGTGATCTCTGGAACGATCTCTTTGTAAGTTACGATTCCGTTTTCATCGATAGCGAAGATTGCTCTACAAGTAACACCTGCAAGAACAGAACCACCAAGTAGTACACCATAAGCGTTAGCGAAATCTTTGTTTCTAAAGTCAGAAGCAACAGTTAACTTGTCGATCCCCTCAGCTGAACAGAATCTACCTGCAGCAAATGGAAGGTCCATAGAAACAAC
>JALUKO010000257.1 GCA_027056525.1 Helicobacteraceae bacterium
CTAGTTCATAACACTTGAGTGTATCCAGTTGTCTCGTCCTGTACGTTTATGCCCTTGAAGTGTGAGAGCGAGTGTATAGTTTGCCTGCAGTTCAAAGTTTTTCATAATATCTCTTATTTCATTATCGTAAGTAAATATATCTATATAAGAATATATAAAATTTTCACTGCTTTGATACTTTTGAGTCTTGATAAGTTGCAGGATTTTACTTCTAAAAGCTATGCGTAAAAGGTCACCCGTTTTTGCAAGCCTTGTAGAGAGACCCAATAGCTCGCCAAGAGTTGCTTTGATACCTTGTATATCTCCCTCTAGTGCATAGATCTCACACTCAGCAATGAGCTTGCTCCAATGTTTTTGCAGAAGCTTTGCAAGTTGTGTTCTCTTTAGGTAGTGGTGCGTGTCTATAAGCTCATAGCATGTGAGAAAATCACTGTTTGCATATGCTTGCTCAAGCTCATAGGCGTGCTTGATGTTTTGCTCTAGCTCGAAAAGTTTTGCTTTGTAAAAAAGAGAACCGTTGAGTTTGTTTAGGTTGCGTGTGGCTTGAGTGACTCGGTTGTCTAAAAGGTCTGTTTCTATATTCTGGATCATTTGTAAAACTTTTTCTTCTAAAGTTTTGAGTATGGGTGTTTGTAGAAATATTTTGTTTTTTTTGCTCAGAAGTTCAATCTTTTGAAACTGCATACGATCGACTGCTTGCAAAAATAGCAAAAAATCTTTGTTGTTATTGAGAAGTAGTTTTATAAGTGCCTGTTTTGTAGCTACATTCATAAACCTATTTAGCACTTTTTTAGCATCATCTGTTTTGTTTTTAAGCATATGTTTTTGTGCTTGAACAAAGCTTTGCTTCCATTGCTCTTTTATCTTTTTATATTCAGGGGTATATTGCAGAGCTGGGAATTTTTCGCTCATTGGATAAGCTATATAGTATTTTTCCTCTTTTACAAGAGTTTTAAACCTCTCATAATGGTTAAATGCTTCAAAGAGTAGTCGTATCTCTTTTTGTTTTGAGCTTAGCTTCTGAAACATCTCGGTGAGTTGCAGTGCCAGAGCCTTATTATGCTCCATAAGAGCTTGGAGCGCTTGCATGTAGAGTGTTGTGTAGCTTGTTTGAAGCTCTTTATACTCTTGTGAGCTGCACAAGAGTTTGTTTTTCTCAGTAAGCTCAAAAGCGCTATCAAGGGAGTTATGCATTATAAGTGATTTCAACCTGTCTGTATTTGCAAAATCATTTTTAATGATTTTATTATTGTGCAGCACTATAAGGAGTTCATTGTTGTTTTGAAGGCTCATAAATTTGACTCGGTTTTCAAAACTTAAAAATTTACTACTGACGAGTTTATTTTGTTGAATATCTACAAGGGAGATATGTTTGCTCTTGGAGCTAAAAATCACATATTGGGAATTGACGCGCAGTATGTGTTGTATCTCTTGAGAGGGTGTTTGTATCTGCTTGCATCTATTGTGAAGTAAAGAATTGATATATAAAGTACCCTCTTTATTGCCACTGACGAGAGTGTATGGATCTGTAAAACATAGAGCCCGTATGTTAACTTTGTTATGATGAAGTGTTTGCTTGTGGGTAAATGAATCAAAATCTATGACAATAAGCTCTCCACTGCCGTTAGCGCAGGCAAATTTATTTTCATAAACAGATATAACACTAACAGCGTTTTGTTTGTTTGTAGAACTAAAGGAGCAAACTCTTGATAGGGCAAGTGAGCTTTTGATATTGTACTGAAAAACTCTTCCTTCATGGGTAGTTATAAATATATGTTTTGAATATGGGTCAAAAGCTAAAGCCGAAACAATACTATGTGTAAGTTGTATGGTTTGAACTATTTTTGTGTGTGTAGTAGAGATGATGAGTACTTCATTATTCGTAGCTATTGCCAAAAGTTTAGCATTTGTGCTAAAAGTTATGCAGCTAGGCGTAGCATCTATAAGTTGTTTTAGGTGTAGACGCAAAAGAGTCTTATTATTAGAGGTGTCTATATACAAAACAATATTGTTCTGTGTATAAAGAGCTACAGTGTTGTTATAAAGATATTGGAATTGCAGTATATCTGAATCTATGTTCAAGCATTCATGAGATTGAGGCATTGTACTTCCAAATGGTTTGTGAGATATATTATAAGGTGTAGAGCTAAAAAGGAAGTAAAAAAGGTAAAAATGTCAATTATTTTAGCCTAGTAAAGGCTAAAATAATTTGAAATCTAATGATGCTTTAGCAAGATGGAACGTTTCCACTGTCATTTGCATATTCATAAAAGAAATCATAATAATGGGGAATATATTTGTCTTTTAATGCACTTGAAGGTGTTTTAGGACAAATTCTTTTGATCTCTGCAGCGATCTCTCCATCATCATTAAGCTCTTCCCATTCATCTTGAGAGTGCTTTTGTGCCATTTTAGCACCTGTAAAACCACATGGTGATTTTAATTTTTTCTGACAAAGCTTTTGCCCTTTTGCAGGACTTGCATTAGCGACAGAAGCACCCATACTTAAAAGTAGAGCAGCAGCAAGTGTAGTTTTAATGATTTTATTCATTGTATCTC
>JALUKO010000258.1 GCA_027056525.1 Helicobacteraceae bacterium
CGCCTACAAATGAACAAACCGCCATCGCCAAGTTCCTCGACCGTGAGACCGCCAAGATCGACACGCTTATCGGCAAGCAGGAGAGGCTTATCGAACTCTTGCAGGAGAAACGGCAGGCGCTCATCTCTCACGCCGTCACCAAAGGGCTTGACCCGAATGTGAAGATGAAAGATAGCGGGGTTGAATGGCTTGGTGAGGTGCCGGAGCATTGGGAGATAACAAAACTCAAATTTGTAACTTTTTTTAGAGGTGGGGCAACTCCAACAAAAGACAATTTAAAGTACTGGTATGGATCAATGCCTTGGATTTCGCCTAAAGATATGAAGAGACAATATATATATGATACGGAAGATCATATTACTTTAGAGGGAAAAATTGCTGCAAATTTAGAATTGATACCAAAGGATTCTGTCCTACTGGTAGTTCGATCAGGTATATTGCAGCATAAAATACCTGTTGCAATCAATAAAGTTGAAATCACTCTTAATCAAGATATGAAAGCATTGATTTTTCGGAATAAAACACTTGCTAAGTTTTTCACATACTTTGTTGAAGGGCTAAATGACTTATTGCTTTTAGAGTGGAGAAAACAAGGTGCAACAGTTGAAAGTTTAGAGTTTGAGTATTTAGCAAATTCAATATTTATTTTACCTGCAACTACAGAACAACAGAATATTATTGAGTATCTTGACTCTAAAACTAAAAAAATAGACACTCTTATCAAAAAAGCCAAGCAAGCCATCAAGCTCCTCAAAGAGCGCCGCACGGCACTCATCAGTGCAGCGGTGACGGGGAAGATTGATGTGAGGGAGGCAATGTAATGAGTCATGCTACCCATGATGAGAATGTTATCTCAGCAAATTTGGAGCAATTAAGAAATTTAGCAAAAAAGAACATAAGTGAGAAAAAATATCAGGATCTTAAATTTATCATAGGTAGTCTTGTCGATAGACAAGAGTATGCAAAATATCACTATAGGGAATACAGAAGAATTGTAGATAAGAAAAATGATGTGCATAAGCAGGTCGCGCTCATTTTATCTAACAACAAAGAGGATTATTGGGATAAAGTAGGAATAAAATCCAATATTGTAGTATGCATGCAACACCTACACATAGTGCATGATATTTTAGCTCACCTTATTGCCTATGCATTAGATTTAAAATATGATAATGAAAGGAATATCACCCTCAGAAATGTTTGCCGAAGAATTCAAACAAATACAGACTTTGTTTACCTTGGCAATCTTTTGGCAGATCTGGTTGACAATGATAATTTTGATTACCTTGTGGCAAATGTCAATCACTCAAAACACAAATACAATATTGAACCATCAATAACTGTTGCTCCTCAAGAAACATCACCTATCAAATGTGAATTTTCTCAATTTTCTCATCATGAGATTACATACCCCAAAAAAAATGCAGATGAATTCATACAAGAAGAATTCGATAGAGAGCTCAAAATAATCATACAGATTGAAAATGAGCTAATACAAATATTAGAAACTACAATGCTGCAGGAAGTATAAGATGAACTACATACCACCCTTCACCATCACCCCGACCATCCTCGACCTCGTCAGCCAGATCAGTGAAGCCATAGGCAAACTTGAACTGCTTGCTCCTACAGCAATCACCCCGAAGCTGCGTAAAGCCAACAAGATCAAGACCATTGCAGGCACACTCGCCATCGAAGGCAACACACTCGGTATCGAGAAGGTCACGGCTATCCTCGAGGGTAAGCGGGTAATGGGAAGTGTGCGTGAGATCGCAGAGGTCAACGGGGCTATCAAGGTCTATGACAACCTTGACAACTTCGATTATAAAAAGCTTGACGATCTGCTCATGGCACACAAGATGCTGATGGGGGAGATATTGACAAAAGCCGGAAGCTTCAGAACGAGCAATGTCGGTGTTGGAGGCGAAGAGGGAGTCGTGCATGTCGCTCCGCCATACGACAGAGTACCCCAGCTGATGGGCGATCTGTTTGACTGGCTCTCGACTACCGATATTCACCCGCTTATCAAAAGTTCTGTCTTTCACTACGAGTTTGAGTTCATCCACCCGTTCGAAGACGGCAACGGGCGTATAGGCAGGCTCTGGCAGAGTTTGATACTTTATGACTGGAAGTCCATCTTTTCCGCTGTTCCCATAGAGAGTGTCATCAAGGAGAGCCAGCAGGGTTACTATGACGCTTTGGAGGCAGCGGGAAGCGCCGGAGAGAGTACACCGTTTGTGGCGTTTATGCTTCAGGCCATCCTGCGCAGCTGTGAAGAAGAGTTGGCCGTAGGGAGAGATGTCCCCAAAAATGTCCCCAAAAATGTCCCAAAAAACAGGCAGGAGAAGATCATTGGACTGATGCGGGAGAACAGCGCCGTCACCATCGAGCAGCTTGCCCACGCCTGCGATGTCAGCGACAAGACCATCAAGCGGGACATCGCCAAGCTCAAGGAAGAAGGCAGAGTCGAGCGGGTAGGCAGTTTGAAGAGTGGAAACTGGAATGTAAAAGAGAGTGAAACAAAATGAGCAAACATAAAGAAGAGAGATTTGAGACC
>JALUKO010000259.1 GCA_027056525.1 Helicobacteraceae bacterium
GAAATATCCAGACAGCTATATGGCAATGCTACAACTTTTGAGCAGTTGAAAGATGTAACGGGATACATGGGAAAGGATATAGATTTAATAAAAAGAATGGTTCAAAGCAATGAAGCGACAATGCCGTTAATGATGAGAAAAGACGGTGAGCTTAAAATGCTTGGCGGTAGAACAAGAAGTTCTGTTGCTAGGTTACTAGGCGAAGAGCTAAAGGCACTTGTCATAGATTATGGCGAGATGCAAAAAAACTTCTATCAACTAAAGAAAAAGGACTTCATGAATGATGGATACGGCATCTTTGCGATGGAAGACAAAAAAACAAGATTCAAACTGCTTCACCATCTAAACAAAGGAACAGCGGAAACGATTCTTGACTCAATACCAATACTAGATGGGTTATCAGACGAACAAAAACTTTCTGAACTGAATGATTTAAAAACACATTTGTTTGGGAATAGTCCGCCACAGCAAAGCTCATCTGCTCCCAAAATGGATATACCTATTATCAAGAACAGTCAAGTTGACGAAAGACTTCTACAAAGTATTTCAGAAAAATACACAAGACCAAAGAAAACAAAAAAAGGAAGAGTGAACTTCAAGGCATTTGCCAACACGCTAGGGAACGATAAGGTCGCCAACATAACAACTCCAATAGGTCACACAAAGGTTTTAGTAAACTCTCAATTTTGGAAGATGCTCTCAGCAAAAGAGAACAGACAGAATGTTTTGTTTAATATAAAGTCAACCCTTAAAAATCCTGTTTTTATCATCGAAGAGGAAGGCTCTTTTAAGTTCTACTCCTCTTTTAAAAAACCCAACGGCTCACTATTCCACATGCTTAGTATTTGCGGAAAAGATGAAGATGAAAATCTTGTATTAAAAACATCATACCAAATAAAAGACCTCTCTGCTGTAAGAAAGCTTGCTGTTGAAAGAGGCTCGATGCTATATTGCTGTGGAAACACAATGATGCAGGATTGTGTACCAAATAAAAACTACAAAAACCAAAATAGTAGTGAAAATATTCTCATACTCGGAAAGTATGATGGAATCGAAGATGAGAATACTGTCGTTGAAAAAAAAGAAATAGCATTAGAAGATTTGAAAGGCATTAGAAATTCTATAAAAACAGAAGAAACAAAACTTGTTGATATAAATAAAGACAGAGCTCCTAGCAATCTGAAATACAAGCAATTGGAAGGTGAGCAGATGTTTAATGACAGGGTTATGTTTGATGAGGTTATTAATAACAAGGCATATTTTGAACAGCAAAAAGATGGATTGAAAGCGGTAGTTGTAGCAATGCCACCGCAAGATTATATCGAAGCCGTTGAATTGAGACAGCCAGACCATAAAACATTTGGTGCTTCACAGCCAAAACTAGATAATCTAAGAGAAGTATATGAGGCTGGAATCAAAGTGGATATTCCAATGCTTGCCTACGGTAGCAGAGATAGCCATAGCGACCTTTTTCAACAAGAGGGATACCACAGGGCTACCTCAGCAATATTAATAGGCAGAGAGCTTATTCCTGTTGCCATAAGATACAGGGAAGATGATAACAATATCCCTGATTTTATAAAAAGAAGTATTGAAAACAATCAGTTGGAAATAATCGACACATCGTTAGAGCAAGAAAACGAGATTGCAATAGAAAGATAGAAAGATGTCGCAACATGCCTATCTGGAGATACATACCTGTTCCGTAACCAAAAAAATGCTATAAGTCTGGCTTTTGTCATAAAAAGATGTACCATTATGTTTTATTGCTTATTTAGGAGCAATAGACCTTATGGATAGAGGACAAGCTTTCAATATCATCAAATTTACTCGGAATCAAATCCCTCTCAATAGAGAGCAGGTATTTCTCTACAGCTTCTTCTTTGGAGTAATTATCTTTACCAACTTTTTTAAGTATGACATTTCTGTGGCTATCAAAAAAATCTTCATAGCTTTCACCCTCAAAAGGCAAATCATATCGCACCCGATTAATAACATCACTAAGCCTGCTTAATCTTTGAATAATGTTGGTTCTATATGCTTCTATAAACTCTTGTTCCTCTTCCCTTAAACTATTGTCTATAAAACTGAAATCAAGATGTTCATATATCTTTTGAGCCAACTTTTTAAAATCATTGAAATATTGAGTTTTTGAGATTTTGTTTTGTTGTAAAAATTCAAGCATGTCAAACACAGCTATCTTTTCAAACTCAAACTCATCATCTATAGCCATTGCCATATCTTGTGCATATTTATCTTTATACATCGTAACATTCACGATGTCATAAAACGGTGCTATCTCCAAGCCATCTTTATCTACAAAAAAAGAGATATTTTTCCCATGAGCATCACTGTTACCTAAAATAAGATTTATCATATTCCAAGCCACAAGCTCTTTTTTAAATAAAAGAGGGATTTTTGCTTCCTCTGCAAGATTAAAGAGCTTTTGAAATGAAACCCCGTCTCTTATATCTTTAGAGTTGTATAGTCGTTCATATTTGTAAGCTGAGGGATAACCCAATGCTTGTGTAGAGTCAATGATATGCAGTCTCTCCAC
>JALUKO010000260.1 GCA_027056525.1 Helicobacteraceae bacterium
ATTTGAGTACGGCAAAGCTGAAGGACTTAAGTACTGGAGATTTCAAGATTTATAATTTTACAATGGACTTAGGTAACAATACCCTGAAAAATGTTGAAGTATCTTTGATTACAATATTAGATCAGCCAACAAACAGAACTAGATCATTGCAAAGTGCTAAAACAAGTCGTGCAGAATTTGTCGGTCCAGTGTTATTACCTCCCACTCGTCAATACAATGAAAGTTTTTGTCGAGAGCCTGGAACTTTTGATGTCCTGAGCCGTGAAGCTGTTACTAGTATTAATTTAACTGCTTCAAATATTTGTTCATTGATTGATTGGGATAACTCAACTTTCGCACATAAACCCCAGTTCTTTTTTGGTATAAGCACCCAGCACAGCGATAATGGTGGATAAATCTTTATTTTCCTTGACAACATTATCAATTTCTGCGATCTTTGTCAGTATCTGCAGAAAAAGGTGCATGGAGATCACCAGTGTTTCAAGTTCACATTCAAGCTCCCTGAAGAGTTCGCCGAGTGTCTGAGGTTCATGATTGATACGGTTGATATAGCTGACAATATTATAGGTGAACATAGAGAGTGTGATCCGTGCGATCAATGCTTCATAGATACGGTTCTCCTCTTTTCCCAGACCAAAATGTTCTCTTAAATCTTTATAGCCCTGTTCGATACTCCAGCGTTTTTTATAGGTTTCTATCATCGCTTTTGGAGATAGTGAGAGATCGGTGGAGATAAAGACCAGCAGTTCTTTTCCTGTATGCATAAACAGGAGTCTGACTTTACCGATTTTTCTGTGCTCCACAACTGCATCAAAGTAGCGATAGTGGATCTTGCCGTGTGTACCACAGGCATGACGTTTTACTTTCGAGAGTGCATTGTAGATCGCATTAAGGGTTTTATGTTTGCCTTTGAACTGCCAGATACGGTCATTGTTGGCTATGCGTGCAATCACCGGCAGACCGAGGCTGTTTACCTCCGCTATGAAATCGGGTTTGGCATACCAGCTGTCAGTCAGAAGAAAATCGGCGTAAACACCCTGTTTGAGAGCACGTTTCACCATTTCAAGCGCCAGTATATTCTTGCCCTGCAAGCCTTCATTTCTTCGGGAAAAAGCATTGCTGCGATGATGAAGGTTTGCAGTAAAGCCGGAAGGCTCTTTCCTTCGGCTTTTATTCATTCGCACGGCAAAGTCGATCTGAAAAGTGGAATAGTTGTCAGCGTAGTTCAAAGAAACGATATTGATACCGTTGACGGTACGTTTCTCTTTATTACTCCAGATATGCCGGCAACTGCCCTCAATCTTTTTACCGCGCTTTTGTTCCACTGTATCATCGATAATCAATACAACGGGCTCTGTTGTTTTCTGCAGCGGTTCAATCTTTCGAATCAGTGCTTCCGCACTGATAAGCAGTAATTTTCGCCAGTTGAAACGTGTCTGTCTGATAAACCGGTAATAGACATCTTTGCCGAATGCATCCGGATTTTGTTTAATGAACGCTGATTGTCGTTTGTGCATCACCAGCATATAGATGAAGTGTAAAAATACATGATACGGGGCATAACCGACTTCACGTTTGGTAAAATTGCTTTGTTTCAATATCTTTGTGATTCCAATCTCACGTAATACCTGTGTAATCGGATTTTTCAATATCCCTTTTATTGCAGATTCGATATACTTGTCAAGTTCCATAAACAGAGCCTCTCGTATTGTTTTTGTAGTAATTAATTATACGATGATGCCCCTGTTTATGGGCTTTCTATGATGCCTTTGATACCTCTTGTCCCCTGGATTCTATGTGCGAAAGTTGAGTTACTAACTCAACTTTTATATCTGTCGGCAGGCAAGGATGTTGCAATATATAATCATGTAAATATAGTTTTTCTTCTGCTGAACAGCTACCATCTTTGTAGGCTAGTGTTTTCAAAATTGCAATTTTTTTAATTGTCGAAGCGTTTCATAAGTTCTACCATCCAGAACCAATCAACTCTCTTTGGGTAATCGGGCTTGGAACGCTGAGCATTGTACTCAATGCTGCGAGTGTGTTACTTGTAAAAGATGATGCTCATGATAATATGAACATAAAAGCGGCGTATTTGCACCTACTCACGGATGTGATGACGAGTGTAGCAGTTGTCGGCGGCGGTCTTTTGATGTACTATTTTGGTCTATTTTGGGTTGATCCGCTCATTTCTGCACTCATTGCATTGTATTTGATTTGGGCATCGTTTGGACTTGTAAGAGAGAGCAGTGCGATACTTATGCAGTTTACGCCTAAGGGGGTGAATATCGAAGATGTCATAAAAGTCATTGAAGAAGAAAAAGAGATCAAAAATGCGCATCATATTCACATTTGGAAACTCGATGACAATCATATTCATCTTGAAGCTCATCTGGACTTTAATGAAGATGTAGCACTCTCAGAATCGAATAGAGTTATAGATACACTGGAGAAAAAATTGCATGATTCATTTGATATAGAACACACGACATTTCAGTGTGAGTATGCCAGAGATGATAACAAAGAAGTGATCGCATAGA
>JALUKO010000261.1 GCA_027056525.1 Helicobacteraceae bacterium
ATTTGAGACTATGTAGTCAAACTTTTTGAGGCTGTTGTCACTCTCTTTGTGAAAAGGCTCTAAGATAGTATTTCCCTGCACTACATTTTGGATGGAGTGTACGAGGTTGTTAAGTATGAGGTTCAAACGCAGGAGGCTAGAAGATTTTTGTGAAATATCTTGAGAGTAGATGCTACACTTATCTTCTCCTATGGCATGAGCTATGTTCATAAGGAGCGTTCCACTTCCAGCTGATGGGTCATAACAAGTGACATTTTTCACATCACCCTGCACTAAGATAGCCGCCATAATTTTGGCTACTGCATGAGGTGTGTAGTACTCGGCATACTTTCCACCACTGTCGTTGTTATAATCTTTTATGAGGTACTCAAATATAGTCGCGTAAAAATCATACTTTTGGTTAAAAATAGTTTCAAAACTAAAGTTTACAAGCTTGTTAATGATGGCTTTTACAAAGGCATCACGTTTGGAAGGGTCTGAGACAAACTCACTGACATTGTCAAAGAGAGTTATTTTAGCCCCACCATTCGTTTGAACTGCAAATATATCGTTGTTTTCTCTTGCTATAGCTCTGAGTGTGTCATCAAAAGTCTTCGCAAAATCAGGGCTATTTTGAATCTCAAAAAGGTAAGTTATAAGCTGTTTTGGTTTAAGTATCGCCGTGTTTGCACTGAGTTCTAGCAGAAGCATCTCAGCCTCATCATCCCCTAGTGTTTCATAAGCGCTCTCCCAACTCTTGGCGTTTGCTAGTTTAGGTTCAAGCTGTTTGATACTAAACGCGAACTTATCATTTAAAAACTTATATAAAAAGAGTTGTGTGATGATTTTAAACTCATTACCATCATTACCTAGCCCATAACTCGTACATATAGCTTTAAGGCTATCTATTAACTCTTTTGTCTGCTTTTCAAAATCTACTGTGTTCACATATTTTCCTGTTATTTTGTTTTTGTGCTATAATATACTTATAAATTACTTCACTAATAGTGGAGCTTTCCCTTTAAGTAAGGGTATTGTGTTATAATTTCTTTTAATAGGAGTCGTTTTATGAAAAAAACTATCGCTAATTCTAACAAATATTTCTCTAATTCTAAAACTAAAGAAAACATGATTGTAAACTCTGTTTACACATCTGCTAAAGTTGAAGGCTCTAAAATCACGAAAAAAGAACTCAAAGAACATTACAAGCTTATTCACTCTTAATCTCTTCTAGTATTTTCACTTTTAACAACTCTTGCATCGGTTTATAATCACACTCATAACCTGAGTGGACTCTCTTGATGTAATTATCCTCTTTTTTCAGAGAAAGCCCTATCATAGGGAAACCATTTTTAGCTAAAATGATATCACAAAGAAGACGACTTACTCGACCGTTTCCTTCTCTAAATGGATGAATAAATAAAAAATCACTTATAAGTTGTGATAAGTCTCGTGTTATTGCATCAATATCATCGTAATCTTTTTTTGTTATATCTTTCATCAAAGCATCTAATTCAGGGATTCCATTTAAAAACTCAACTCTCCAAATCCATGCTTCAGATTCACTTCCCTTACTCATAGCTACAGTTCTCAGCTTTCCAGCAAAGGGATAAATAGTTGCAAATATCTGTTCGTGCCATTCTTGCACTGTTTTAAATCCAAAAGCTTTGGATATATCAAAGTTATCAACCAAATAGCTATACAGTTCAAGGAGCTTTAAGTCTTCTTTCTTTTGTATATACTCACCATCTGTTGATTTTAGATAATTTAGACAAACACCACTGTGAGTAATGATTTTTTGAATATCATTTGACTTCCACTCTTGCCATGGATTTATACTAATTTTTTCATCATCAAGCTTTTTAATCTCTTTAGTGATTTTATCTAAAATAGTTTTAGGAGGTTTAGTCTCCTTAAAATAACTATTGTCAGTCTCGTACCAATAGCTATACTTACTATCTTTCTTGTACTTAAAAGAGTAAAGTAGATACTTTGTCTTAGTTGTATGTTCTACCATCCATCCACTCCATTAAACTCATTCATATACTCTCTCAGAACTAAAGAGCTTATATAGCTTGTCGATTCTGGGTTTATGTCGATATTGTGTGCTCTTTTAAAAGTCTGGATGATAGTTCGCATCATTAGGTTTGAGAAGTAGCATTCATTGTCTAGTATGCCACTGTTGTTGAGCACTTTTTCATCTGTCTCTTTTTTGACATCCATAAGTGCTTCGTGAATTTTACTCTGTTTTTTGCTCAGAGTTGCATCTTGCATAAGTCGCTTGTGAATCCTTGCATACTTCGCATCCTCTTCATACTTATGCTTCAAAAGAGCATTTCTTCTGTTGAGTTCATTTATCTTTTCGTGGATTTTTTTGAGTGTTCCTATGTTTGCACTCATCTCTAACTGAGAGATGGCATTTAAGTTTTTAGATTTAAAAAGTCTCTCTAACTCCTCTTTGAGTGAGATAAACTCTGGATCTTTTTTATCAAAGTTTGATGCTAGAGCTTCTCTTGTTTGACGCAGAGTATTTTTGAGTTTATCGGCTAAGATAAGTTCATCTTCTGAGATTTTTGTAAACTTAAAAAGTATATCTTCAAGCGCATAGTTTAAGATGTTCACACTCTCATCGTTGCTCTCTATCGCATTTTTTTGGTTTAAAAGAGTCAAGTGATTTGAAGCTTCACGGTAGAGTATGTTTAACTTAGCAAAGTCTATCTTTTCTAAAAGGTCAAAATGCCCAAAGAGTCGTATAAGATTGTAAAGACTCTTTGCATCGCCTAAAACTCTTCGTATCTCTTGCATCTTTTTAGGATCTTGAATCTGGCTAATCTGTTGTGAAAATATCTCGGCATTTGAAGTGTCAAACTCAAAAAGAATCTCTTTAATGTTTTGTATCTCTTCTTCTATCTCTTGGCGTGACTTAAAGAGTGAAGAGTAGTGTTCCATTTCATCGCCCAGTTCACTCTGAAGTTCATCAAAGTAAGCCTTGTTTGTTGCATCAAACTCTTTAGATATATCTGCAAAATCTACAACATAACCATACTTGAACTTTTTGTAAGTTCGGTTTACTCGTGTGAGTGTTTGCAGGAGGTTATGGTTTTTGATAACGCGACCTAGATAGAGCTTTTTCAGTCTTGGTGCATCAAAACCTGTAAGGAGCATATTGTAAACAAAAAGTATATCTATTTTACCCTCTTTAAAGGCTTCTACCTTATCTTTTCTCTCTTGCTTTGTGCCAACATCATGCAAGATAAGTGCAGAACTTTTAACATCATAACTCTCTTGTACCTTTTTACCATAGAGTGGCGTTTGCTCTGCAACTTTTTGAGCTTCGTAAAGAGTGTTGTTTGCCTGTGTTATCTGAGCATACTTTATCTCAAAAATCTCTGACATCTTTTTAGCCTGCTCAGAGGAGTCACAAACGACCATAGCACCCATACTAGCATCCCTAAACATCTTACGACTCTTCACACAATCTTCCACGATATAGTCTAGCATAGACTCTACAAAACTATGATGTGCATATATCTGCTTTTTAGCAAAATCACCCTGCAAAACATCTATCTCTTCGAGGATTTTTTGAAGATGGAGTTTATAACTTGTCTCTATCTCTTCACGAATCAGTCTAAGAGTGTAACCATCGGCAATAGAAGCATTATAGTAGTACTTATGAATATAATCACCAAAAAGAGATTTAGAGTTGTACTTATCTCCCAGTAGTGGTGTTCCTGTGAGTCCTATTTTAATGGCGTTTGGATCGGAAGTTGTTAAGTTTGCTAGAAAACTTCCCTTTGGATTGTAGCTTCTATGCACTTCATCTAAAAAGTAAACTCTTTGAATGTTAATATCATAATCTTTTGTAGCCATAACATCAGGGTCATCATCAAACTTTTGAATATTGACCACGGTTATTTCAGCTTGACCTCTATCGTTGTGAATGGCTGTTGTAGCTTTTATATCTTTTGAAAACTCTTGGCGACTTGCAACCGTATGAACAATTAAGCCACGGCTACTAAACTCTCTTTTTGCTTGAATAAGCAGGTCGATACGGTCTACTATAAAGTAAAACTTCGGAATGATAGCTTTTTTTGTAAAATAATCACTAAGATACTTTACATTGTAGTAAGCAAGTGCAGTTTTTCCACTCCCCTGTGTGTGCCAGATAATGCCTTTTTTAATCCCCTCATCAAGTTTAGCTTCTATCGCCTTTGTAGCAAAAACTTGAGGGTAACGCATGATGTGCTTTTGTAAACCACTACTTGATTTGACATAAGCAAGGGAGTAGCGAAGCATAAACGCCACTCTCTCTGGACTTAGTAGTGAAGTTATGATTCTATTTGTTGGGGTATTTGGTTCTTTGTTTGTGATGAACTCTGCATTGTGTTTGATAACTTCTAGGTTATTATCTTTAAGAACACTATCTTCTACCGCACTAGGAAGTGATGTGAGTAACTCAGCTAGGTTGAGTTTTTCTTCTTCTCTGAAGTAGTTAAACATAGGAGACTGAGAGGCTGTAGCATAAAATGCACCCTCTATAGTCTCCGGATTTGCATCATCATACTCCATGTTGTTTGAGAAAATCATCAGCTGTGTTATGTTCATAAACTTGTTAAATTTTTTGTTCTTGAAGCGAGTCTCTATTCTGGCTTTTTCAGCTAAAACACCCTCTTTGTTATTTGGTTTTTTCACTTCTATAAAGACTAAAGGGAGTCCATTTATAAGTAAAATGATGTCAGGGCGAAACTCATCATCGCCATTTTTATATGTCAGTTCTGTGACCACTTGAAGAGTGTTGTTTGTGAAGTTTTCAAAGTCTATGAGTTTTATGCCTGAAGTCTGAGTCAGTCTCTCATAAAATGTCTTTCCTAAATCTTCATAGCCTAATAGGTCATTTAACTCTTGGAGAAGTTTTTCTAGTTCCTTTTCCTCTATATCTTCATTTAAAGCTCTTATACTCTGTTTGAAAATATCTGTAAATATATTGGTCTCTTCATCTCTTAGTGCATTTTTCAAAGAGAAGTAACTGTAGCCTAAACTCATGAGATGTAAGATAGAGGGTATTTTTACTCTTGAGTCTTCGTTAAACTTCATAGTAACTCCTCATCTTTCATACTAAAGTAGCCATTTTTTGAGATGATAATATGATCTAGTAGTTCTATGCCTAAAAGCTTTGCACTCTCTTGGAGTCTCTTCGTTACAAGTATATCTTCACTACTTGCCTTTAACTCACCACTGGGGTGATTATGTGCTAAGATGATTGAAGCTGCCCTATCTGTTAGAGCATCTGCAAACACTTCTCTTGGATGTACCAAAGAGTGATTGAGTGTGCCTATAAAGACTACCCTTTTTTCTATGATATGATTTGCACCATCAAGAGTAAAGACTAAAAAGTACTCCTGTTTTTTATTTGTGTACTCTGTAAGCTCTGCGTAAATATCATCTGCAGAAGTTATATTTTTATTTTGTTTTATAAGGTAGCGTTTAGAGAGTTCAATTGCTGAGAGGATTTGAGAAGCTTTAGCAAGACCTAAACCATGAATAGCTGTAAGTTTTTCTAAACTCATGTTTTCAAAATCATCATCAAAAAGCTTTACAATCTCACGAGAGAGTTGCAGTACATCTTTATCTTTGGTACCACTTCCTAAAAGAATGGCTAGTAACTCATACTCTTTTAATGCTACTGCACCTTTTTTCGTAAGTTTTTCTCTTGGTTTATCAAAACTCTCTAACTCACTAATAGATTTCATTTCAAAACCTTAAATAAAGTTCGGAGCATCGTTAGCAAATAAAATAATATCGCCAGACTTTGTTTGATTGCCTAACACTGCTGTAAGGCTTGTTTTATCTGCTAGCATAATCTTTTGCTTAACATCTAAGTGCTTGTTAAAGAGTTCTGCGTTTAAAGAACCTGTCACTATCACGATGTCAAATACTTCATTTATCGCATTTATAAGTTTGAGATTTAACTCTTCTGTGCTTTCTACAAGTCCAGGGGTAACGATGACTTTTTGTCCACCCTCATGGAGTGAGCAGAGTCGTACACCCTCTAGCATTCCGTCGATATTACCATTGTAACCATCATCTAGTATGAGTTTTCCTCCAGCTTTTATCATCTGGAGTCTATGTTCTACTGGTTCTAATTTTTTTACGGCTCTTCTTATTTCATCATCACTCATACCAAACTCTTTAGCTATACGAACTGCTACGGCAATATTCATAGTTTGAAATGAGCCTAGAACATCTGTGTGTAAATTGAGGCTACTCTCATCAAAGTTTATCTTAAAGTCAGTACCATCGAGTCCTGCGTTTATATCACTTAACTCATTGCCAAAAAAAGTGACCTTATCATGAGGCTCATCTGTAACAGAAGTGTGGATAAAAGCTCTCTCTAAACGTGGAGATTGCATGATCTCTAACTTCACTGCTATGATATTTTTCAGTGATTTAAAGTACTCTATGTGAGCTTCACCAACACGACCAACTACAACAGTTTGAGGCTCTACAAAAGTGGTAATATCATAAATATCTCCACTCTCACGAGCACCCGCTTCACAAACATAAATCTCTGTATCTTTTGGAAGTGAGTTGTTTACATCACCCATGATACCACCCAGAGTATTCACACTTCTTGGTGTTGCATAGACCTTGTACTTTTGAGAGAGAATTTGTGCTACGAAGTTTTTTATGCTTGTTTTACCATAGCTTCCCGTAATGGCTATCACTTGAAGTTTTTCCATACTAGAGAGTTTTCTTTTTGCCTGTTTCTTATAGACCATAAAAAGATACTTTTCTATCATATAAGAGCCTATGTAAGCCATCGCTAAAGGCATAAAGACACCATACATTTTGCATACATCTTTAAGAGTACAAAGCACATCTTGAAAGAGTGTAAGCCCTACTAAGAGTATAAGAAAACGCTTCACTCGCCATGTAAGTACGAGTTTTGTATCGAGTTTTTTGTACCAAAAAATGATAGCAGGTAAAAAGGCAAAGAGAAAAAAGATAAGAAAAAACTTCCCCGTAGTATAGTAAGCGATAAAAGGAATGATAAAGTACATAATATGCCACTGTGGCTTATGATGCTTAAGCACAACGCGAGAGAGACTATAGTTATACCACTGAAGATTAGTAATAAGATACCAACCTAAAAGTGTAACAAAGACGGCATTTACTGCAAAGTTTATAAGTGTTTCAAAGTTTTCCATACTACTCTCCTAAAGTTGCTAAAAAAGTCTCTTCTATCTTCTTAGCTATATCTTGTGCATTTTTCGTAAAGAAGAAATGATCTCCCTCATAAATTTCCAATCTTGAGTCCTCTATAAAACCTGCTATCTTCTCACCTGAGCTTAGTGGTGTCGCCGTATCCTCTTTAGCAAAACAGACAAGTGCTTTTCCTTTAAACTTTTTAAACTCTTCACTAAAGTCTTCATTAACAACATTTTTAAAAGTCTCATACATTGGGCGACTCAGTTTTTTAGCATCTTCTGCTACAAAAAGTGAACGAAATTTACTTAAACCAAAGAAATTAAAAACTTTTGTCATAGCGATTTTAAACTGTATGCTGAGTGGTTTTTCTATGTAAATCCCAGCACTTGCCACAAGAACGAGTACTTTTGGTTCAAGCAGAAGTGCTACTTTTCCACCAAAAGAGTGTCCAAGGATTATATCTTTACTGGCATTTATATGTATCATAAAAAGTTCTACTATTCTTGCTACATCTGTGGTAGTTAAAGCTATAGGACAAGTGGAGTTTCCAAAACCTGCTAAGTCTATATAGATATGGCGAAAGCCTTGCATATAAGGGCTAAAAACACCTTTCATAATCTCTTTATTACTTCCCCAACCATGCAAAATAATTAAATCTACCTTGGCTTGGGGATTAAGAATCTCATAACTTATATCAAAAGTATGTTGCAGATATTGAATGGACTTAAGAGCCATTATTTTCCTTTTGCTTGGGAAATCGAATGGATATAGTCGTAAGTTACTTTTGCTCTCTTTGTATTAGGGAGAGAGTCGGCAAGTGCTTCTATTGACTCAGGAAAATCTTCAAAAAGATAGTTTGCCATAGATCCAGGGATAGGATTTATCTCATTGAGTAGCACTTCCCCATCAACGACAAAGAAGTCACAACGAATAAGTGCACCCTCAAACATTCTACGATAAACTTTTGTAAAACTTGATTGAAGTTTTGCTATTAAATCTTCACCTATTGCAGCACGGCTTACTTGTTCTGAACGCGAGAAGTCCATATACTTCTTCTCAAAATCTAAAAACTCCTCTTTTTGAGGCTCTTCTACTATGGAAAAGTG
>JALUKO010000262.1 GCA_027056525.1 Helicobacteraceae bacterium
TGTATGTCGCCTCTTCATCCGTATCCATATCTGTCATAACCACAGTTGAGCCAAAACTGATCTTTGAGTGCTCAAGCTCACTTGGATCTACTATCTGTGCATTTCCAAGAATTTCAGCAAGTTCTGCCAAACGGTTATCTATGTTTTTTTGTTGCTCTTTTGCTGCATGATACTCTGCATTTTCTTTCAGATCTCCATGTTCGAGAGCTTCCTCAATAGCCTTAACAACACCGGGACGCTTTATCTCTTTTAAGTCTTTCACTTCGGCTTGCAGTTTCTCATAGCCAAAGAGTGTCATTGGTTCAACTTTTTGCATAGTATATTCTCTTTTATTAAAATTTTAAATCTAAGAGATTATATCAAATTTTTTTACAATGGAGCAGTTTTTTATCTCTATAAGCTTTACCTATTTTGATATTTAGCTATAATATTTCTTTTTATTACTACGTTTAAGGTTTTACTTTGTCAGAAACAAAAAAAAATAGCGGACTCCATAAAACAAATATTTTTAAACCTCTTTTGCTTACAGCAGCCATTATGATCGCTGTTTTAGCTATTTATATACCCTATATAACCGACAAGAACTCTATTAAGACTATTACAGAGCACAGTCTCAATGCAGTAAAACAGATCAAACTCACCAGAGCTTACTATGTGGATAGTGTTGTAAAAGATATTAAAGAGTTTGCCCCAAATATAAAATTCAGCTATCAACATGAGGGGATCAACGGTGTCATTCCACTTCCAACAACCGTGATTCATGATCTTAGTGGTATCTTTAGTGAAAAAACAGGGATAAAATACAATCTATACAGTGAATTTCCTTTTAAAAACAGAGCAGACAGGAAGCTCACAAAGTTTCAAAAAGAAGCTCTCTACTATACCAAAAAAAGTCCTGACGGCATTTATGTTAAACGCGATGTGATGCATGGTGAACCTGTCTTGCGTGTTGCTGTCACTGACTTTATGACCTCTCAAGCATGTGTAAACTGCCATAATTCACATCCTGACAGAACATGGGAGATGGGAAAATGGAAACTTGGTGACAAAAGGGGTGTTTTAGAAGTGATCACTCCTATCAAAAAGGAAATTGCCGCCAACAACATCGTAAAGTACTCTATTTTAGCACTTATCGTTTTCATGATACTTCTACTTCTTTGGTATTATTCTTATGTCTTTATTAAACGTGAAAGTGAGCTCTTTCAGACTATAGGCTCAACAAAAAAAGCCCTCAAACATGAAAAAAAGATCTCAACAACAAATGAAGCTCTTTTAGAAGAGTACAAAAAAGCGATCGATCTCTCTGCCATTGTATCCAAGACCAGTCTTGATGGAACAATCACCTATGTCAATGATGAGTTTTGTAAAACAAGTCAATACAGTGAAGAAGAGCTTCTTGGAAACAACCATAGAATACTCAAACACCCGGATCAAGACCCTGCTGAGTACAAAAAACTGTGGAAAACACTCTTTTCAAAACAAGTCTATAGAGGAACATTGAAAAATCTCTCAAAAGGTGGCAACACTTACTATGTAGATGCCACAATTGTGCCTATATTGGATACGGAAGGTGAGATTTTAGAATTTTTGGCTATCCGCTACGATGTAACCAACCATATTCAAGCCATTATCTATGCTTATACAGATACGCTTACAGGTGTCAGTAACAGAAACAAATTTGAAGAGGTTTTTGCGTATGAACTCAAACAGACCCTACGCTACAAAAACTCTTTAAGTCTTGCAATTGTAGATATAGACCACTTTAAAAAATTTAATGATGAATTTGGTCATCTTGTAGGTGATGAAGTACTTATACTCTTAGCAAACACTGTTAAAAAAAGTGTACGCAAAACCGATCTGTTTGCGAGATGGGGAGGAGAGGAGTTTGTACTTTTATTTGTCAATACCAATCTTGAAAACAGTATGATAGCTTTAGAAAAATTTAGAGTAATTATTGAAGAGATGCATCATGACAAAGCCGGTAAAATCACTGCAAGTTTTGGAGTTACCGAGTACAAAGCAAATGACACGCTCGCCTCTATGCTTGAGCGAGCAGACAAAGCGCTCTATCAAGCAAAAGAAGATGGTAGAAACTGTATTAGAAGTTTAATCTAAAAGCTTACTCTTTTTCTTTCACACTCTTTGTCATAGAGGAGAGATTGAATTCTATGAATTCTTTTTTGCACTCTATAAACAGATCACACTTTTTTTTGTTTATGCAAATGGCGTCTTTAACATCTTGTAAAAGTTCTATTTTTTCATCTGTTTTTGGATCATAAGCTATAAGCGTTTCATTTTCAATCAAAAACAGCCTTCCACCTCCACAACCATCTCCTACGATCCCTTCACAGATCAGTTTTTCATCTATATCAAAACCATGAATCATCCAAACACTCCTCTTTTGCATCTTTTATATACTCATCTAGCTCTTTGGCATTGTTTTGTTTTAGTGCTAAATATGTCAGGTAACTGTACTCTTTAAACATCGCTTTTTTTATACACTTGCATAAAGTTTCATTATTGTCCTGTGTACATTGAGCAACAATTTTTTCTTTGTCGTTTTCATCCCACGTAATATAACTATTGTAAAACGGGATAGCTGTCCATATAAAAAATCCCAAAGTCAACACTATATTTGTCAAATACTCTTTTTTCTTTGTTTGTATATATTTTTTTACATCGAACCACATCAAAATCAAGAAAATAATCTCCAAAGAGATTATAAACCAATCACTATCCATAAAATCGAACACACAGCTCCCTTATTTTGTTATTTTTTTAATTGCCTCAGCACACATTGTAAGACCAAAGGTGGCGGTCACACCCATAAAACTGCCCTTCTCTTTTACTTTTGCCTCTTCTGAGGAAAAGATCACGGTATATTTTTTCTTAAAACCGCTCTTTCTCAGCTCATACCTTATTTTTGATCCAAACCTGTCACCATATGTTTTCCAAATATCACCAACTTGTACCTTTGTAGGGTCTAAGCGTTTTGCCGAGCCAAAAGAAGATATGAGTTTTTTATGGCACTTCTTTGCAAGTGCCAACTTTGCTTTGGTATCATCAATAGCATCTAAAACAAGATCGTACGGCGAGAAGTCAAAACTCTCAACCCATGCCTCATCTATACGGACATTGATCGTCTTGAGATCAGGATAGTGCTTTTTCAGTGCTTGAACTTTCACTTCACCCTCATGAAGTTCAGACCACATCTGACGATTTTGATTGCTTGCGTCATAGGTGTCAAAATCAACTATGGTTATATCTGAAATGCCGCTTCTTATCATACAATCAAGACAGAAACTTCCAACACCGCCAACTCCCAAAAGCAGTATTTTAGTATCTTGCAGTTTTGCAAAATCATCTTTGAGTATCAGTTGTATACGTTGATATTTCATAGCCACTCCTGTAGCTTTGACATACTTTTATATGCACTCATATCTAAGTGCACGGGAGTTACTGAAATAAACCCTGATTCTATCGCTTCATAATCACTTAAACCTTTTTGCCCCTCTCTTGGACGAAATGCCAAAGGGTGCAGTCCAAGCCAATAGTGCTCTTCTCCACGTGGGTTTCTATGCACATGGGAATCATTCGCATAGAACCGATACCCTGCATAGGTCACTTTCATTTTTGCTTCTTGAACTTCTGGAGGTATGTTAATATTTAAAAACTCTCTATGAGGAAGAGGAAAGGTACCGTCTTTTATTTTTAGTACGATCTCTTTAATTGTTTTGGATGCCAAAGAAAAATCTCCATCGGGGTTGGTAAAATCCATAACTTGAGAAATTGCAATAGATGGGATATCATGTAGCACACCCTCCATTGCTCCCGCTGCCGTTCCTGAGTATGTAATATCTTCACCCATATTGGAACCTCGGTTTATACCGCTGACAAGCAGATCCGGTTTACTATCACCAAATAAGGAACTCAAAGACAAATAAACACAATCACTCGGTGTTCCATCATCAAGCTTATAAAAATCATCATCAACACTTACAAATCGAAGTGGACGAACAAGGGTCAAAGAGTGCCCACAGGCAGATTTTTCATTGGCAGGTGCAACAACGACTACACGCACATCTTCCAGCTGCCTTAAAGCTTCTACTAAACTTAACAGCCCCTTAGCTTCATAGCCATCGTCATTTGTTACTAAAATTGTATAACTCAAATATTGTCCTTACCCTTATGGGAGTACTTTTTTAGATTTTAGAAGTGTATTTTAGCATTAATGTTTAAAAAAAAGGTGACTTGACGCCTAAGATACTTTTGAAGTATTCAAATAGCCTGATCTACTCTTTGATTTGAACGATCTTTTCTTTGACATATTTCGCAACTGATTTCAATTTGATGTCGTTATACTTCTTTTTCCAAGTCGGCATGTCATCTTTATACGTTCCCCAATAATGACCGCCAAATTTTGCATAAAGAAATATTTGCTCTTGCGTTAAAAGTGTTCTGGTTAAATTATATGGATATATAAAAATGTTTGAAGATTTCGATTTTTCTACATATTCACTTTTACCGTTTCCTGTTATACCGTGACACAAACTACAGTTCCTTTTAAAGATCTTTTCTCCAACTTTTAACATGTTCTTTTTATCGTTTTGTGTAACTTTTTGAGATTCATCCAAAAGCTTCTGCACTCTTTCATCCCTGTTTGCATTAAACTCTTTAGCGATAAAATATGCCACAGCTTCTATTTGCTCCTTATCATACACATACTTCCAAGCGGGCATAATATCTGCGTGAGCTCCCCAGTAGTGAGCCCCTTCTGATATGATTTTAACAGACTGCTCCTGCGTTAAAATAGTTTTGCTCAACTTTCTTGGTTTTACAACTAGTTGCATATTGGGATTTGTATTGCCGTCAACTCCATGACAACTAATACAAGTCTCCTCATAAACAGCTTTTCCTATCCTATAGCGTTCATCTTCTTTATGTGAAGATCCATATAAAGACAAAGATACTAAAACCAAAGTGCCTATTACTCTTTTCATTGTTCACCTTTTCTTAATTTTTCGTTGATATATCTGATAACAGATTTGATGGTATAGTCATCATACTTAGGTGACCAACCTGACCTAGCCTCTTTTTTTATGGAGATTTTGTGGTTTTACAATAAGGTATCATTTATCATTGTATTTGTGCTTCTCCCTCTTCTCCATGAGAAGAGACACAAGTTTGCAGATAAAGTTAGTCTTGATTTTAAACTTTGTTGTATCGGCAAAGAGAACTATAAACTGTATTAAAAATATAAAAAAATTTCACGAGCACTCCTGCAGTGAAAAAGGATGAACTAAGCATCCTACTTATTGTTTATTTGGCGGTAACTTCCAAAAGCATATTTGGATGGATCGCACACTCTACACTAAATGTTCCGGCTGCCTTTATAGTCACACTTGCATTTGTGCCTGGAGATTGCATCCCGATATCAAATTCATTTGCTTCATCATCAGTGTATGCATTGTGTGCAAATGGGTCAGAATTTTTAAATGTCAGTGTATCCCCTACTGCCACAGTGATCTCGTGAGGAATAAAGGTCTTCCCTTTTTGATCTATAACATGATCTGCACTAAAAAGCGTACTCACTGCTAAAACGGCAACTAATAATATTTTCTTCATTGTATCTCTCCTTTATTATTGTGGAAATTTTGTTGGTATTGTAAGATCCATATCCGGACCCGTTAAGGTATGCATAAAAGCAACTACTTTATCTATCTCTTCTTTTGTCAGATGTCTGTCCACTATAGATAAAGATTTATTTTTCACATTATGCTCAAAACGACCACCACCTGCACAAATAGCTGTTGCTTCTTCTAAAGTCTTAACACTTCCATCATGAAAATATGGAAACGACTTTGCCACATCACGAAGTGTTGGTGTTTTCATGACACCATACCAGGCAGCTCTCATTTTCACAAGATATCGACCCAACTCTTTTCCTTGGAGTTCACCATCATGAAGACCAATATTGTGAAAACTTCCATCTGTGAAATTAAATCCGTCATGACAGTTTATACATCCGGCTTTACCTGCAAAAAGTTCAAACCCTTCTTTGGCTTTATCAGAGATAGCATACTTATCACCCTTTGCGTATTTATCAAATGGAGACTCTGTAGAGACCACCGTTCTCTCAAAAGAGGCTATCGCTTTTGCCAATGTCTTCTCTGTTATACCCTCTCCAGGGTACGCTTTTTCAAAAAGCTCTACATAACCTTTAATTTTTCTAAGTTTTGGAAGTAACACATCCAAAGGCATATTCATCTCAACATCTGCTTCAATTGGACCAAGCGCCTGCTGCTCAAGGGTTCTTGCTCTTCCATCCCAAAACTGACGATTTTGATATGCCGTATTGAGTACTACAGGTGAATTTCTAGGTCCTACACGCCCATCTACCCCAACCGCTTTTGCTGTTGGCTTTTCATCAGTCCAGCCACGTTTTGGATGGTGACAGGTTGCACATGAAACCTCACCCGAGGAGGAGAGTCTTGTATCAAAGTATAACAACTTTCCTAACTCTATTCTCTCCGGTGTTAGTTTATTATTTTTAGGCTGTGGTATTTCACTGGGACGCAGCCACTTACTCATATCCTCTGTTGCAGATACACTTGTAATTGCCAATGTTGCAACCAATGCACTCAATGCTAATGTACGAATCATATTCAACTCCTTTTAAATTAACACTATTTTATCACATTATACTTTTTTTTGATATCTTTTTATAATAAAGTGCCATTTTTCAGTAGGTATATAACAAAAGGTAACGATGTAAGGAAAATAAAAACACTGTACCAAAAGATTATTCGTTTATAATCAAATTTTACAAATGGATACACCACCGTGGCAAAGGCATAAAATGTTGCAATAAACAAAGAGGAAAATATAAAATAACCTACATAATAATAATCAGACTGCAACATACAAAACGGGCATTTATGTGTGGGAAGCTCGTAAATATAGATCCCAAAATCATATACAACTGCATAGTAAGCGATATACACAAACACTATGCTGCTTATCAACAACAAAATTTTATTTTTCACTAATGCACTCACAACTATACCTATATATACGAGGTAAAATACTCCTAGCAGCTGAAAAAAGGATAATGATAAAAGAATATTTTTAGACTCATTATTTTGTGTATATATACTAGAACAACAAGATACAGGTTCTGCTGTATTTAAGGTGGTGAAAAATTTTACTTCTAAAAACAATTCTATTAAAAACATCAAATAGATAAAAAGAAAAAAACATAGTTTATATGTAAAATAAGGACTTCGAGGAACTTTTTGATCTTGTTTGTTTAGCACCATCCACAATAAAGCAAGCATTATGACGATAAGTTTTACAAAAAGTGTTATTTCACCATAATCATTGGAGTTTAGCACTCCCGCTCCACACATAGCACCGGGTAAAATAGTAGAAAGTTCATTGAGAGTATATGTAAAAAAGGGCACCAACAAAATCTTAATAAGTAAAACAACCTGTATGATTACAATAACAAGGTATGACTGTTTTTCAAGAGTATATTGTAAAGCAGTTGTTGCACCTTTCTTATAATGAAATAAGATTTTTAGTGCATACAAACAAGCAACACTGAGTATAAAAAATAATACAAACTGGCTAAAGAGGAGTACACTTACCTCTAGTGAAAGTAAAATATCACTCAATTGTGCCCTCATTCATTTTATAAAATCTATCAACACAATCAAGTTCTTCAAAAAGCGGATCATGTGTTGCAATGATGATAGTTTTGCCAAGCTTGTGTAAAGTTTTTATGATTTCAATAAACTCTAAAGAGTTCTTTTTATCCAGACTTGCCGTAGGTTCATCACATAGTATAATAGAAGGATCATTCACCAAAGCTCTTGCAATAAGACAACGCTGCTTTTCACCACCTGAGAGGGTAAAAACTTTTTTATTTGCCTTATGCAGTATATTTGCTTTTTTTAGGGCACTCTCAATCATACTCTCAATTTTTGATGATGAGAGGTCATTGATAACCAAGGGTGCGAGCAGGTTGTCTCTTACACTTAAGCTCTCAAAAAGATGAAAAGATTGTGTTACATAGCCTATAGTCTTGTTTCTATAATGGGAAAGATGATAATCAGAGAAACTCACAATATTGTTTCCATCTATCTCAACGCTACCACTAGTGGGTCTCATAATTGCTCCCACAATAGAAAGCAGGGTTGATTTTCCACTCCCGCTGATGCCGCTAAGCACTACACATTGAGCATCTT